>CALDZJ010000026.1 GCA_937944055.1 uncultured Verrucomicrobiales bacterium
AGCCAAGAGGATGCAAGCCACCTTCATCATTTTAGCCTACAATTTGAGTCAGCTTCTCCATGCCGAATCTTCGCAAAATCAAGCAAATGATGATCCCAAAAAACCTCAGCAAGATCGAGCCGCAGACAAGAAACGGGAGAAGCGACAAAAAGAACTCAAGGGGAAAGTGGAATCCCGAGGAGGCCAGCTACCACTTCTGCGAGCAGTGCCTCAGAAGGCGAGCCAGCTCAGCGTAAAGTTTTACCGCTGGCTCGCCCAACATCTCTACGACACAAGCCCGTGGCGAGTCGCTCTGGGCCGATTACAGCAGCTCTACAGTCGTTATTAATTCAGGTCTTCTGGACACCGTTGTGTTCTGTTTGGCAATATGTTGTTCTGATTTTAATTCACTTACGTAGGAGGGTTCGCCCGATCCGGGGGCTTTTCACCTAGCGTGGATCAAGGCGCTCTCCCTTAGTTGATTCTTTTGGAGAAGAAAATCGCACCATGACTCCATGACTCCATGACTCCATTGCCGTCACAGGGAAAAGGAGGTCCCGGCGGGAGGGATCTAGAATTGTTTGGTTTCGTGAATCCACTTGGCGGCTTTTAAGCAGATGTCAGATGGGGCCATGACGTGCCCCCCAGGGAAGTGAAAGAGTTTCACGTCTGCCCGGGCTTTCTCTTCGAGAAATTTCATATCCTTCAATTCCCATGTTCTTGCTCCCTTGTCTTTATCACCATTGACGATCGCTACGGCCATTTTTCGAGGGAATTTGAGGTGATATTCACCACTCATCCAGCCTCCGAAGCTTAAAATTCCAGCAGCGGGCTTATCGAGTCTGCTGCTGGATGAATAGGACCACCATCCTCCTCCAGATAGGCCGCCATAGACGGTTTTTTGAATGTCAATATTCAGCTCGCTGAAGGCAAGTTTACGGATGATTTGGCAATCTTCCACGATGATGTCTAATTTCCTCTCGGCGGACCTCTTATTACTGTAGGAGTCGATGCCTACTAAGACCCAGCCTAGCTCATCGGCCGTCGGAATCATTTTTTGAAGGATCGATTTACTTTTCCCCCATGGTTCATAGATGAAGCAAACTGGATGTTTGGGGCCATCTGCTGAGTAGGACTTTGGAAGGTACGAGTGCCAACTTTTTATGTCTGCATTTTCTGCGATGTGTGACTCGAGTTTTCCTTTCTTGTTTTTCAATGCCAAGGCTTTCTCTTCTGCGAGTTCATCCAGCTCGATCAACCAATCTCGATCTTCTTGAGACAGTTTGTTGAGTTGAAAGGTGATTTCCCGCTTATTTTTACTCACGGTTACTGTCTCATCGGTGTGGGAGATATATTCTCCGGTGAATTTTTTAAGGCCATCAGCACTGGTCCATGTTCTTGCCGAGAGAGCACCGGAACTCATTGCGAAAAGATAAATAATGAAGGTGATTTTATAAAATATCTTAATTTTCATTTTAATAACGAACTTTAATAAGCTTCACTTTCTTTCTGTCAAGGATATTGACTGACTGCGCTCTACTTGAGATAGAGGGGACGAGATATTAAGTGATGGATGGAAAGGCGGTTTTCTCGGTCTTTCTTGATTTTTAGAGAGAGGTCGATCTGAGGGAGAGGGTCTGGCTGGCTGGAGAGATTTTTTTCCAAAAGATCTGGCGAGGTCTCATTCTGATGGATGCTTAATTTTGGCAATTTCAGCCATGATGCGATCTGAGATCGCTTGATAGGCTTCTCTTCCTTTTGCCTTTTTTTCTTCTTGGCTGAGGGTGATGGGGTCCCCTACTACGATGGTGATGGGGTGAAAGCGGAGGCGCCCGCTTCCGCGTGGGAGGGCCTCAAAGGCTCCAAAGATCCGGATTGGCTGGATGGTGGCTTGGCTCTTGGCTGCAATGAGCCCTACGCCGGCTTCACCTGGCTGGAGTTTTCCGGTGAGGGTGCGGGCGCCTTCTGGGAAGACGACGACTTGTTGACCGCTGCGTAGGATTTTAATGATCTTTTTTAGGCTGCTCATATCAGGAGCTTCTTGGTCTACGGGGATGGCATTCCAGCGAGGGTAGAGCCATTTGGTGGGGCCTTTAAAGAGGGTCTTCCGAGCGAGGTAGTGCACTTCATCATCCCAGGCAACTCCGACGAGTGGCGGGTCTAGAAAGCTCTCATGATTAGAGGCGATCAGGAGTGGGCCAGATTGAATGAGTTTCTCTCTCCCGACGACTTGGTAACGAAAGAAAGCCTTCGCGGCTGCTCTAAAAATAATGTGCCCGATCCAGTATGTGGTTTTCATTTTGTTAGTCTTCCCATCCAAGTTTGATGAGGGCTTTGTGAGCTTCTTCGACGGTTTGCTGGATCGTTAGGTCTGAGGAGTCGATCACGATGGCTCCGTCGGAAATTTTGAGCGGCGAGGTCTTTCGCTGGCTGTCTTGGGCATCACGAGCGGCGACGGCGTCTGCTTCACCATCCTTGGAGCGCCGGGCGGCGCGGACCTCCTCAGAGGCATCAATGTAGATTTTAAAGGGGGTCTGAGGGAAGACGACGGAGCCAATGTCCCGCCCTTCCATTACGAGGTCATTTTCTTTAAGGTAAGAGCGCTGCATGGCGACGAGGCGGGCTCGCAGTGGGGGGATAGAGGCGATTTTTGAGACGTGATCGTTGACTTCAGGCGAGCGGAGTTCCGAGCCTAGGAGGCGGCCATTAATGGTGATGGTGGAGAGGCCATCTTCCATTCCGCAGTGGATCTCCATGAGGTCGAGCGCTTGGAGTACGGCGGCCTCGTCACGGGGGTTGATCCCGTCTTGTAAGATTTGCCAAGTCACGGCGCGGTACATGGCTCCGGAGTTGACCATGATGAGGCCAAGCGAGGTGGCGAGGCGCTTGGCTACGGTGCTTTTTCCAGATGCGGCGGGACCATCGATCGCGACGGCGCGGTGGGGAGTGCTCATCGCTGAGAAATTTCTTTGAGGTGTTCTGAGAAGTTGGGGTAGGAGGTGGCCACGCATGCTGTGTTGGCGATGGTGGTGCTGCCTTCTTTGGCGAGGAGTCCGGCAATGGTGAAGGCCATGGCGATGCGGTGATCTCCGAAGCTATCGAGGGGAGCGCCTTTGAGGTTTTGCCCTCCTTCGATGATCATGCCGTCTTCAAATTCATGCACGTCGGCTCCCATGAGGCGGAGATTTTCTGTGGTGGTTTCAATCCGGTCAGTTTCCTTCACGCGGAGTTCAGCGGCATTACGAATGGTCATCCGGCCTTCTGCGAGGGCTCCGGCTACGGCGAGAATGGGGACTTCATCAATGAGATTGGGAATTTCCTCGGGCTTGATTTCGGTGCCCTTGAGTTGGCGGCCGATGACTTCGATATTCCCGCGAGCCTCGCCGCCGTCGTTATGGTGCACATGGTCTTTAATTAAGGCGCCCATGCGGACGAGGACATCAAGTAAAGCGGTGCGAGTGGGGTTGAGGCCGACGTTGGTCATAAGAAGTCGGGAGCCGGGTACGCAAGCGGCGGCGACGATCCAGAAGGCGGCGCTGGAGATGTCACCGGGGACGACGAGGTCACGGGCGCGGACTTTTTGCCCGCCATAGACTGAAATGGTGTTTCCTTCTGTGCGGACTTTTACGCCGAAGGAATTTAGCATGCGTTCGGTGTGATCCCGGTTGATGGCGGGCTGGATGACCGTGGTCTTATCAGGGGCGAACATCCCGGCGAGCAAGACGGCGCTTTTTACCTGCGCACTGGCCATTGGCATTTCATAGGTAATCGGGCTGAGGGTGCCTCCGGTGATGTGGAGTGGCGCGCAGCCGGGCTTCTTCCCCTTTGTTTCAAATTGGGCTCCCATTTCTGCGAGCGGGGTGATGATGCGGCCCATCGGTCGGCTGGAGAGTGATTCATCGCCGATTAAGACGCTATCGAATTCTTGCGCGGCGAGGACCCCGGCGAGGAGGCGCATGCCGGTGCCGGAGTTTCCACAATCTAGCTCTTTTTTAGGGGCTTCTAGCTGACCGTGGCAACCGTGGATGGTGAGGTTAATGGGGTGATCTTCTGTTCCGTTTTCGATTTCATAACGGATACCGAGTTGGCCCATTGCGCGGAGGGTATTTACGCAATCTTCACTGGGCAGGAAATTCTCGACGAAGCAGGGGCCGTCTGAGAGACCGGCGAGAATCGCAGCACGGTGGGAGATGCTTTTATCGCCCGGAACGGCGAGTTCCCCAGAGATTTTTTTTAGCGGACTGACTTTGATGCTCTCGCTCATTTTTTAGGGATCGGGTTCTCTTTCCGGAGCTTAACCTCCGCCAGATATTCTTGGAGGCCTTTCTTGTCCGATTTGGCGAGCTGATCAAGCATCTCTCGGATCTCGTTTTGGGCATCAGTGAGGGCCTCGCTGAGAGCTTCACGATTCTCGATCATGATCTCCGCCCACATTGCGGGATCCCCAGCAGCGACTCGCGTGGTGTCGCGAAATCCCCCAGCAGCCAAACGGCCATCACTGGGCGTGCGCAAGGCGGCTGAGGCAGCAGCCACTGCCATGGCATGTGGGAGGTGGCTGATGCGGGCGACTGCTCGGTCATGTTCAGCAGCTGCCATCGGGACTATTTTGCAGCCTAGATCTTCCCAAAATCTCCCTACTGCTGCGACTTCATTTCCTGGTCGATCTTGATCATTTGTGATGACGCAGGCGGCCCTTTTAAGCAAATCCGCGCGGGCCGCCGCGATCCCGGTCTGCTCTGACCCTGCCATGGGATGACTCCCCACGAAGGGGATTTTGACCTGGTCCGCCATCTGGTGGGGGAGACCCTTTACGCTCCCCACGTCTGTGACGATGGCACCTGCTTTGAGCTGCCCTTTTAGCTGCTCAGAAAGCTGAGGCATGACTCCAACTGGAACGGCTAGAATGACGAGGTCGGCTCCGGCTAGGGCTTCTTCAAAATGAGTCGTCGCCTGTAAACCTAGCGCGCAGGTTTCGGCGACTCTCTCGGCATTTCTCCCCCACAAGACCACCTCGTATCCAGCAGCCAGAGCAGCGAGCCCCACCGAGCCTCCGAGGAGTCCGGGGCCGAGGATGGTGACGCGGGAGATGATCATGGAGAGTCGGAAAAAAAGAGCCGGATTCCCATCTGGAAATCCGGCGCCGGGGAAGTTTAAAGGTCCACCCTATGGGACGCGGAACTTATGGTCTGGATTGCCATCGTTCGGGTCGCGGACCACGGAACCACCGGGAATGCCGCGGACGTCGACCGCCTTGTTCGTCCAAGGATTGAAGACGAAGCCTGGCTTACCGGGAATAGACATTGCGGTGCGATACTTGCTCTTCGGCTTGACCACGGGCTTTTTCTTAGGAGTCGGTGGCGTGACCTTCTTAGGGGTGGGCTTTGAGGAAGAACTGGAGTTAGAACTGCTAGAGGAGCTTCTCGCCTTTGCTTTCGCTCTTTTAGCGCGTGCTTCCGCGGCTCTCTTTTTCTTGAGTCTAGCACGGCGGGCGGCAGCTTCTTTATTCGCCTTAATACGCGCGGCCTCCTTCTTGGAGGTGGAGCTAGACTTCTTCACCTGCGGTTTGGTGACTTTTTGAGGGACAGGCTTGGCGGGAGCTTTCTTAGTTTCTCCGAGTGGAGTTAAGGGAGCACAACTAGTAATCAGAAGGCTCGAGGCAAGGAGGCCGATGAGGTTTTTTGAGGAAAACATGACTTTTAAAATCAATTGAGTTGGGGATATTTTTGGGGGAAGGTCAGGTCAACCTTCTCGGCAACTTTTTGCGGGATTTTGCCCTCTTGTCAAGCCGTCACCAATTTCTAAGCTCCCAAAAGATGCCTACTCCCGCCCCCTCGGATCTTAAATCATCCCTTGAAAAGCGGCTAAGAGACTTCATGGCTGACGAGTCCAGCGATCACTTCGCCAACCTTGCCCTCGATATTTTCACCTACCAATTCCACGCGAATTCTCCCTACCAAGTATTTTCAAAACACCTCAATCTTAGCCCCGAGGCCATTGCTCATTGGCAGGAGATCCCAGCCGTTCCCACCAGCGCCTTTAGGATTCCCGCTCATCCTCTCCACTGCGGCGAGGCGATCAAGACCACCTTCCTCACTTCTGGCACCACTACCGAGCTTCGAGGCTCCCACCACTTTTCCGATACCGGACTCTATGAGCAGGCGATCGAGCGATCGATTGACCACGCGCTGCCTTCTTTAAAAATCCCCACCTTCTTCCTCGCGCCCTCGGCTCGGGAGGCACCGCATTCTTCCCTGAGCCACATGCTTGCCCATCTCAATTCTGGAGATGATTCACACTTTCTCCTGCAAGATTCCAAATTGCATCTTCAGCCCCTCTTCCAGCACCTTGCCTCTGAGCAGCCAGTCTCGCTGATGGGAACCGCGCTCGCTTTTCGCCACCTGATGGAAATCCATGGCCCCATTCCTCTCCCCGCTGGCTCACAAATCCTCGAGACCGGGGGTTACAAAGGAAGCTCCATCATCCTCTCTAAGCCTGAGCTTTATGAACAGCTCTCTTCTTTTTTCGCAATCCCACCTACTCGGATTCACAATGAATATGGCATGACTGAACTCTCCAGCCAAGCCTATGCCACTGGGCCTAACGGACTGCACCGCTTTCCTCACTGGTGCCGCCCCATCATCATCGATCCTGAAACGAACGCTGTCCTTCCGCCCGGAGAAATGGGCTACCTCATCATCCACGATCTCGCCAATCTCCACAGCGTGGCCAAGATCCGCACTCAGGACTTCGCCATCGCAGAATCCGCTCAGCCCGACACCTCATTCACCTTGATCGGCCGCGATCCCGGCGCCCTTCCTCGCGGCTGCTCCCGTAGTATCGACCACGCACTCTCATGACTCTCGATCAACGCCTCACTCTTATCACTGCTCACGCCGAGGAGTTCACCCCCTTCACTGGCTCCTTCACGCGTGCCGAGCTAGCCCAAACCTACGCCGCACAGATCCCCCACACTGCCATTCTCCCAGAGACCATCCTCCATATCATCAGCGGGAACACCCCTCACGCAGCCTACCAATCCCTCCTGCATGGCCTCCTTCTAGGCTCAAAAAATCTCCTCAAGCTACCCTCCCGCGCCCTTCTAGATTTCCAAATCCCACCCGCCCTCGCTCCTTTCGTAGAGGTCTCCCGCACCCTCCCAGACCACTGGATCACCTCGGCAGACGCCCTCGTCGTCTTCGGCTCAGATACCACACTCCGCCACTTTCAATCTCTCTGCCCACTTGAGATTCCCTTCATCGGGCACGGACAGCGCCTCGGCATCGCCTTGATTGATGACCCCTCGCTCGAGGCCGCTCGGCTAGCGGCTCGTGACATTGGCCTCTTTAACCAACAAGGCTGCCTCTCGCTGCAAACAATCTTTGTAAAAGACCCTCGAGACTTTGCTCCACTTCTAGCCACCGCCATGGCTGACTTTGAAAATGAAAACCCGCGTGGCCCCCTCTCTCCCTCGGAGGCTGGAGCCATTACAAACCTCCGCGAGGAAACGCGCTATCTCATCGCCCAAGATCCGATCAAAAACGCACTATGGGAAAGCCCTTCCTCGACTGGCACCGCCTGGACCATCATCTACCAAGGTCTCCCTCCCTCATCAGATCTCACCCTCTCCCCCGGTAATCGCTGTGTCTTCCTCCGCCCTCTCGCTCCAAATCTTACTTTCCCAAAGTTCCTCTCCGGCATTGCCCTTCACCCTTATCACTCCCACCACTCCCACCAAGAAAGGGTAAATCTCCCCTCCCCGAGAATCTTCCCCCTTGGCGAGGCTCAATTCCCCCCCGCCTTGTGGCCGCACGATGGCATCCTCCCTCTCAGCGCTCTCGTTCGTCACCAGACCTCGTCACCATGATCACCATCATTACGAAAAAAAGGCCCGCCGCATTTCGCGGTGGACCTTTGAAGATTAAAGTACGAAATCCCTCTTAGTATCGGTAATGGCCCGGCTTATAAGGCCCATCCACCTCGACATCGATGTAGTCCGCCTGCTCCTTCGTGAGCTTTGTCAACTTCGCGCCGATTTTCTCAAGGTGAAGCCGAGCCACCTCTTCATCGAGTTCCTTCGGCAGAACTTCCACCCCGATTTCTCGGCTATCCTTAGTCTCCCAAAGCGCGATCTGCGCCAGCGTCTGGTTCGTGAAAGAATTACTCATCACGAAGCTCGGGTGCCCAGTCGCGCAACCCAGATTCACTAGACGACCTTCCGCCAGCATGTAGATGCTGTTTCCTGCCTTAAACGTATACTTATCGACTTGCGGTTTGATATTGAGCTTTTCCACTCCATCCAGAGCTTCTAATTCTGCAATCTGGATTTCATTATCAAAGTGACCAATGTTACACACGATCGCCTGATCCTTCATTTTCTCCATGTGCTCTGCGCGGATGATATTAAAATTACCAGTCGTAGTGACGTAAATATCTCCCCAGCCCAGCGTATCTTCCACTGTCAGAACCCGGAAGCCCTCCATCGCAGCTTGTAATGCACAGATCGGATCAACCTCAGTCACCACCACTTGCGCGCCTTGCCCACGGAGGGCCTGCGCACAACCTTTACCGACATCACCGTATCCACAAACCACGCCGACCTTACCTGAAATCATGACATCCGTGGCCCGCTTGATCCCATCAATCAGAGATTCACGGCAGCCGTAAAGGTTATCAAATTTTGACTTAGTCACGGAATCATTTACATTAATCGCGGGGAAAAGGAGCTTTCCATCCCGCTGCATTTGATAGAGACGGTGAACTCCCGTAGTGGTCTCCTCTGAGACCCCTTTCAACTCCGGAACCCACTCATGGAAGATCCCAGGGAACTCGGCATGGATCTGCTTAAGGAGTTCCTTAATCACAGCCTCCTCGGTCGAAGAAGCCGGCTCATTCACCCAGTCAGAACCATCCTCTAACTCGTATCCTTTATGGATCAGAAGAGTCGCATCGCCGCCATCATCCACGATGAGTTGCGGCCCGAGCGGATGACCTCCAGCGGGATTTGGGAAGCGCAAGGCCTGCCAAGTGCACCACCAATATTCTTCTAAAGTCTCTCCCTTCCACGCGAAGACCGGATACCCCGCCTCCGCCATCGCCGCCGCCGCATGGTCTTGCGTGGAGAAGATATTACAAGAACACCACCGCACATCTGCTCCGACTTCCCGCAGAGTCTCCATCAACACCGCAGTCTGGATCGTCATGTGCAGTGAGCCCATCACGCGGACTCCATCGAGCGGTTTCGACGGGCCATATTTTTCACGCGTTGCCATCAAGCCCGGCATCTCATGCTCCGCCACGTCCAGCTCTTTCCGACCGAAGGCAGCTAAGCCGATGTCCTTAATTTTATAATCTGAATTCATAGTTATTAATCTGAGTTTCGGGCAATCGCCCGGGAAAAATTTATGAGAAGTTGAGAGTGGCTTGCTGCCGTTTTCCTCGAAGGCCAAGTCCGGATGCCTAGATCATCCGAAAAAAAGAGAAATCCGCGCAGTCCTCACCTTCTCGTTTTCTAGCCAATTGCAGCCTTGAGTGCCTCCACCTTATCTAGCTGCTCCCATGGCAAACTCGCGGAAGAGTGCCCAAAGTGCCCGTAGTTGGTTGACTCACTATAAATTGGCCGGAGTAGATCGAGCTGCGCCACGATGTCCGCCGCCTTAAAGCTGAAAATCTCCTGCACTCCCTTGACGATCTTTTCCTCATCGATCTCATTCGTCCCGAAGGTGTTCACGTTCACGCTCACCGGATCAGGGTAGCCGATCGCATAGGCTAACTGGAGCTCGCACTCCGTCGCCAGTCCCGCTGCCACGATGTTCTTCGCCACCCAGCGCGCCATGTAAGCGGCGGAGCGATCCACCTTAGAAGGATCCTTGCCTGAAAAAGCTCCACCCCCATGACGGCCCATTCCACCGTAAGTATCGACAATGATTTTACGCCCCGTGAGTCCCGCATCACCCTCAGGTCCACCGACCACGAAACGGCCCGTCGGATTAATCAAATACTGCGTGTCATCACGGAGAAGCTCATCTGGGATCACTTTTTCAATGAGATCCCGCTTGAGGATTTCCCGCATTTCAGGAGTGTCGATTTCCGCCGCATGCATCGTGGACACCACCACGGCCGTCACGCTGACCGGCTTGCCCCCCTCATACTGCATCGAGACCTGAGTCTTCGAGTCCGGCCGGAGCCAAGTATGGACCCGATCCTTACGCAGACTGGTAAGCGCCTCACCTAAGCGATGCGCATAGGCCACCGGAGCTGGCATCAGCTCCTCCGTATCATCCGCCGCATAGCCGAACATGATGCCTTGATCACCCGCTCCTTGCTCTGCCGTATCCTTATGCTCTGCCGCGTTCGCATCCACCCCCTGCGCGATGTCTTGCGATTGCTTACCTAGCAGATTCATAAAAAAGAGCCCCTCAGCCTCGAACTTTGAAGTATAAGAATACTTCGTATCGTCTGCATAAGACTGATCATAACCGATCTTGCGCACCGCCTCGCGCGCCACCTCCTCGTAATTAATCTTCGCGCCCGTCGTGATCTCACCAGCCAGAACCAGCATGCTATCTTTCACCAAAGTTTCACAAGCCACTCGGGACTTGGGGTCTTGCTCAAGGCAAGCATCGAGGATAGCATCAGAGACCGTATCACAGACTTTATCTGGATGGCCTTCAGTGACGGATTCTGAGGAGAAAATGAAACTTTTACTCATGGATTTAGTTTTATATCGTCGGATCGCGATTTGTTGATACGAATTAATCCTGCATCCTCATGACGTCAATTCTCAATTCACTGAAAATGATCTCCGACCCCACTCGGCTGCGCATCCTCCTGCTGCTGAGTGAAGAGCCCCTCTCCGTGGCCGAACTCCAACAAATCCTCGGCATGGGACAATCCCGCATCTCCACCCAGCTCTCCCAACTAAAAAAAGAAACCCTCGTCACAGATCAGCGCTCCGGGAAAAATAACATCTACTCAGCGCAAATCCCCCCAGAGCTCTCCAAAATCGTCGCCACCGCCGGAAAAGAACTCCCAGAAATGGATCAAGATCGCGCCTCTCTGCGCCACATTATCCGAAAACGCAAAGACCAAGTCAGAGCCTACTTCGATGACCTCGCCGGCAAATTCGGCCGCCAATACGTTCCCGGTCGCTCATGGAAGGGCCTCGCCGAAGCGATGCTTAAGATCCTAAACTACGAGGTCGTCGCCGATCTCGGCGCTGGCGAGGGAACCCTCTCCCAACTCATCGCGCAACGGGCCCAGAAAGTGATCGCCATTGACAACTCAGAAAAGATGGTCGCATTCGGCCAAGCACTCGCCAAAGAAAACAAGCTCCCGAACCTCGAATACCGACTCGGAGACCTCCAGTCCCCGCCCATCGCCGATCAGTCCGTCGATCTCGCCATCTTCTCCCAAGCCCTCCACCACGCCGAGCAACCAGTGAAAGCCCTCGCGGAAGCACACCGTATCCTCAAGCCTCAGGGCCGCCTGATTATCCTAGATCTCCTCCAACATAGCTTCGAAAAAGCGCGCGAACTTTACTTCGACACCTGGCTCGGATTCTCAGAAGTTGCACTTGCAGAAATGCTCGCCAAAGTTGGCTTTAGCGACGTCGAAACCGCCATCGTTGACCGCGAAGAAGCCCCGCCTCACTTCCAAACCCTCCTCGCCAGCGCCATCAAATGAACCCCTTCACAAAAGCTCCCCTTCTTTTTCCCCTCATCGCCCTCCTCAGCTCTTGCTCAGTAAGCACCCCGCGCGCCCAAAACCCAGCAAGCCCAGCTCAAACTCAGCCCCACGCCAGCCCAGTAAGCCCCAGCAAAAAGAAAACCGCCACGCCCAGCAAGACTGCCCAAAGCCCCTCTCCCTCTCTCAAACACCCCCTCAAGGTGCAGACCGCCTCCCTCAACGGAACCACCTTCACCGCCCTCACCTTCGATCGTCGCGACTACACCCTCAAAGTCATCGACCAAGAGGCAGGGCCCGGCAGCCAGTTCACCAGCGCCGCCGATGCTGGAAAAAATCACCTCGCCGCCATTAACGGAGGCTTTTTCAACCAAGACGGCTCCCCCCTCGGGCTCGTCATCACCGACGGCCAAGTACGAGGCACACTGAACTCCAGCTCCTTCCTTGGCACCGGCGTCATCGATGGCAAAAACCTCACACTCGCGACTCGTAAAAATTACAAAAAATCGAGCGAACTCCTCCAAACAGGCCCCCGCCTCATCTGGCCCGGAGCCTCCCTCACTGGACTCTCTGCCAAGAACGACCGCCCGCGCTCCCTCGTCATCTGGGACGGAAAAAACCACTTCGGCCTCGTCCACGCCAGCTCCGCTACTCTTCAAGGGCTCTCGAACAACCTAAGAGCCCAACCCATCCCTGACTTTAAAATCACCCACGCTCTCAACCTCGATGGCGGAACCTCCAGCGACCTCTGGATCTCCAACACCATCCCCGGAGGAGGCATCAGCAAACGCTCCTTCCTAAACAAAAACGTTCGCAACTACCTCGCCCTGCAAAAGCGGTGAGAAAAAAAGAACGCCTCAGGAGAAGAAGAGACGTAAAACGATCGCCCACCCTAAGCTCAAGGGTCAAGGGCTGAGCCATGCTCTGAGCGCAGCATCCAAATGCCGCTCTCCCTAGATTTCACCCTCCCATCCAGGTCCCGGTGTGACGCAAACAAGTGTCTTGCGCTTCAAAGCGCTGTTACTCAGGATCGGAACACTGGAGGAGGCTCTTTTAGCCTTAGCTTTGGTTTTTTCATCCTCTCATTTTTGACTCGATCAACATGCAAATGTCCCCTCGCTTAAAAAAGCAAAAAAACAGAACCCGTCACGGGAAGAAAGCAGTCTTTGCATCTTCCAAATTTCATCCTCTTGGCGGGCTCGGCTTGCTCGCCATCGCGCTCTTTCTCATCGCGCAAAGTCTAAAACGAGAGCCAAAGACTCCGCACAACGCGCACCCCTCTGCCGCCTCTCAGGGAACAAAAGAAACTCCCACCTCCTCGCCAATCCCAATCTCCACCAGAGCCGTCACACCAGCCAGCGCGGAACCAGATCCAGAAGCAGCGCTACGCCCAGTTGAAGCGGCGGATCTGAATCAAAGCTCGGAAGAAGCTCTCGCCGCCTTAAGTGAAGACCACCAGACCCATGATCACTACACCAGCGCCCGCCTCAAAGGCATGGAGGCGATTCGCGCCGCAGGCCTCGAGTGGCCGACCCGCACCTTCGAGGCCAGCGACTCGATGCTTGAGCACAATCTCCGCGAGAGGGAATATGCCGCCTTTAATCTCGCCCTCGTAGATCCGGAACGAGCTATCCAATCACTCAGCGCTCAGATCAAATTCGAGGAAGATAAATTCGTAACCCGGAGGTGGCAAACCTCACTCCGAGAGCTCGATGCAGCAGAAGACTCCAGCCTGCGCGCAAACTACCTCAGTGAGATGCTCCGCGCGATCCCTGATCGCCATTTCGGAATCGTCCTCAATGAAAACCGAGAAACCATTCTCTCCAACTCTCAGCTTCAAGAGGAAGCTCTCCAAGAGAGCCTGGCGCGTGAAGACGCCGCGACCAAGTTTCACGCCCTAGCCCTTCTTCTAAACGAAAAGCCTCCGGCCTCTTCGGAAAATATCACCCGCGCCTATGCGGAGCTTTCCCAGCTTCTCGGTAGACCTGCCACTTTAGAAAAAGACCTCTTTTTTACGGTCGGAGAATTACTCTCAAGATCCCCCGACCTCTCCTCGAAATAACAAAAAACACACGACACATACAACACACACATTGACTCCATCATGAAAGGCTCCATCTTAAATCACTCCATCCTCTCGCTGCTCAGAACAGCGCGGGGGATCATCGGGCTATCCCTCGCATCCGCCGGAACGCTGTCAGCTCAAAGCTCATTCCCTAGTCCGACCCACGAAGTCACCCGCACTTCCCCACGCACCTTTCTAGCTGGGAGCGGATTTGAAGATAACTCGGTGAGCTCTTTCCGGTATCTCGCCTCTTCGAATGGCTGGACCATGAATGCCGCCGGCACAGGAATCGTGAGAGATGGTCAAGCATTTGCAGCCACTCATAACTTTGGCGGAAACTATAGCCTTTTCCTCCAAAGAGATCTCGGCTCAGCCACTCGGACCTTCAGCCTCGGTGCCGGAGTCTGGGAGTTTTCATTCTATGCTGCACAGCGCTTCGCCGGAGGGAAATACCAGAAGCAGGTAGTCGAAGTGCTCGCCAATGGAGTCAGCATCTACCGAGAGGAACTAAAACCTGGCCGCCTCAGACGCTATTCCAGCAAGGCCTTTCGCCATCCTGGCGGTAATATCACGGTGCAAATCCGCGGCCGAAACTCAGCGGGAGATCATTCCGCAGTTTTAGACTATTTCCAATTCGCCGAAGTAATGAACTGGAATGACTCCTCCATTTGGCGAAATGGAAATGTCTCCACCGGCATTAACAACTCCGTCCTGATCCCGAGTGGGTCACATGTCTACCTCGACCAATCTCGCCTCGTTGGGAATCTCAGAATTAAAGGGAGCTTATCCGTCATGGACAGCTCCAACACCATCCAACTGCAAGCGCAGAACATCCTCGTCGAAGGTCGATATGCTCGCTTGCAAGCTGGCAACCAAAGCACCCCCTACCAAGGAAACCTCATCTTCTCCATCTTAAGAGGAGCCGCGAATCAGAATATTGAAGGCTTTGGCACCCGCTTTGTCGCCGCTCGTTTAGGAGGTGAAATCTCCCTCCATGGAAAAGTCGTTAAAAACTATGTCAAAGTGACCCAAACCGCGAACGCCGGATCCTCACAGATCATCGTCCCGCGCACCGATTCTTGGAGTATCGGAGACCAAATTCTCATCACCACCACAGCCGGAGCTTATAACACCTCATCAACCCAAGGCTGGGACCAAACTGAGGTGAAGAACATCACCAATATCGAGCAACTAAGCGGCGGGCGCAGCCGTATTTCTCTCAACAGCGCGCTAGCTCACACTCACCTAGGAGTAAACTACAGCTCGCGTCGTAATTTAGCTCCAGCCAGAACCTGGTCCTATGAAGTCCGTTCTTACGCCGCAAATTTAACCCGTAACATCAAGATCGAGGGAGCTGGATCACCCCTCAACTCAGGCCTCGGAGCTCACATGATGATCATGGGCGCGCACAATGGAATGCCCACAGCCGGCAGCGCTAAGATCTCAAACGTCAACTTCCTTCGCATGGGACAAAGAGGCCTCGTAGGCCGCTACCCCTTCCACTGGCACATGCTAGCAAATGATGGCGCAGGGCAGTACGTTAAGAACTGCGTGATCCAAAACTCCTTCAATCGGATGATCACCATTCATGGCACTCACTATACTGAAGTCAGAGGTAATGTCGGCTATGATCACATCGGTCACGGAGTCTTCCTCGAGGACGGCTCAGAGCAGTTTAATATCATCAGTGAGAACCTAGTGGCCCTCAGTAAGCAAGCGCTTGCAGGGCAGGAAGTAACCCCCACAGACAACGGCACAAACCAACTCCAAAGCGCCTTCCCTTCTGCCGTCTGGATTAGTAATCCGCGCAATACCTTCGAGCGTAATATCGTCAGCGGAACCACCGGAACAGGATATTGGTTTGCCCTCAATACATCACCAACTGGACTCTCAGCCTCGGACTCTCGACTCTCCAACATCAATGCGAGAACCAGTAACCTCATTTCCTTCAGAGATAATGAAACAGTGAGCACCTCCATCGGGATCGACATCAATGACGGAGTGAACCCCAACTCACTCGCACTAGACCCCAACAAAGGATGGCGCCCCTCATCAAAGCCGCAATACCTCGATGGCACCGTCTTGATCGGGAACCGCGTCGGTCACTACACCGGCCTCGGAAACCAAGATAATGAAATCGGCTTTATCAGATCAAAGTCCATCGACAACCAGTTCGATACCCTCCTAGCGAGCTACAACGAAGTCAGAGACAGTCTCTTTGTCGATCGTATCCCCGCAAATCTCACCGCCCAGAACGCGAGCGCTTTTCACATGTATGATGGCCCCGGTCGCAGCGTGAATAATCACTTCCATGGATACAACTCATCTGGATCGTCAATCGTCCTAGAAGGTGGTGGAGCCGTCACTAAAAGTAACTGGCTCTTTCAAGGCTCCTCTTTTAATCACTCCGGCTCCCCACGCATTGCCTTCAATGCGGCCAACGGCTCATCGAACAGCTCTTCACATCAAATGGATGTAGTCGTGGATATTGATGGGAGAATTTCAGGAACTCCCGGCGCCGCAATTGTCACGCCGCATCCCATCTTGAGAACTCAAAACAACCTGAGCGTCCCCTCGAATTGGAGAAACGCCTACCTCACTGAAGAGAACTACATCACAAGTCTCATTAACTACCCCGGATCCTCTCATGCGATGCGAGGACAGACCCTCTTCACAAGAGTCGATAATAATACCGGTCAGCGAATCGATGCCTTCTCGCATCACCCCATTATTAACAACTCACCCATGTGCTTAATCGCTAATAATCCTCGTTACCACTATGATGTGCTCTTCACCGGAGGCCTTCCACAGGGTGGAGTATTCACCATGTATTTCGGCGATAGCGTCGCAGGTGACCACGTCCTCCTCAGATTCCCGGGCTTAGCTGGAGTATCCCCTAACATTAGCGGCATCCCACAGCTCTCTAACTTGAACCAATTGCGGAACAGCTCGAATTTCGCCTACTGCCGTCAGGGCTCAGATATCTGGGTGAAGTTCGTGAGCGCCCTAGGGAGCTACGCGCAAACGGCCGAATTCCGAGTCGCTTACTAAACCTCAAAAATAACAAAAACTCGCCAGAGCGCTCCGCTCAGGCGAGTTTTTTTTCATTCAAGCATGAAGCCCTTTTTTCGCCACTCCCACCCTGTCCTCCTCTTTCTCAGCCTCATTCCCCCCTCTTGGGCAGAGCAAGATTCCCCAGATCACCTCGCAAAAAAAGGCCCCTCACTCTGGGCAGAAGCCGTGCACTTCCGTGGCACCTTCACTCTCGATCAACCCGCAAATGCAGGTCGCACACCCAAGGAAGATTCCTTTTTCGAAGGACCTTTTCGCGCTCATGAACTTAAAACATCAGAGAATGCGCTCACCTTCTCAAAGCAAGGTTTCGATGCGCTCAAAAAACTCGATGATCGCACCGCGCGGAGAGCCTTCCGCAGCGCCACCACCGCCTCCCCCGGGCAAGCATCAGCCTGGATAGGCTTAGCCGTAGCGAATTGGGACATCAAATCACGCGCCCGCTACTTCATCCATCTTGCCGAGCAAAACGCCGGCCCAAAATGGGAGCACGAATGGTGCACACTCCTGCGCATCTCATTACTGGAACAGCGCGATCACAGCGACGATTGGCTAGCCCTCGCCCTGCGGACAAAAGATGAACGAGTCGCCCTAAGCTTACTACGGAGCCTTTTAAGCCAAAGTGCCGCACCCCGCGCTGCCGAAAAAATCCAAACCGTAGCCCAAAAACTTGCCCCCACTTTCCCAAATCTCATCGATCACTCGGTAGTCCACGCCTCCCCCCTTTGGCTAAGGCTCGCCGCCACCATCGCACTGAAAGAAGAAGACCTCGCGGGAGCCGTGACCCACCTCGTAGCCGCCATCGACCTCGAACAAGAACGCCTCAAAGCATCCCGTGAACTCATGCCTGAAGCATCTCTCAATCTCGGGGAAAGCTCAGCCCGCCTCCTCCAATTACTCATCGATGCTGGTGACTTCCGCCCCGCCACCGACCTCGCCACCTCCCTCATGCGCTTACCACGGGACCCCTATCATCAAGCGCAAACAATCCGCCCCATTCCGCACGATGATCAAGCTTGGGCCATTGGCAGACGCTTTCTCGCTGAAATCGCAATGGCGCAGAACCGCTGGCAAGACCTCTCCGCCTTGCCTCAGGGCTATGGCTCCCGCGAAAAAGCCGAATGGATCTTTTGGCAACTCATCGCCAGCAAAGAACAAGGGACCGAAAGCGCGCCTTGGATGACCGCCCTGCGAAAGGAGCCAGAAGGCTCGCCTCTCATCCTCACCGCACTCACCTACCAAGCCGGAAAAAGGAAAAAAATCAGCGCAGGCTCATTGCCACTTCCGCGAAACGCACATGAGCTCATCACCCCCCTCACACAGCCCGCAAAACCCTTCGCCCTCCCAGACTGGGAAGGCAAAAAACTCTCGCTGTCACAGCTCAAAGGCCAGCCCGTCCTCGTCATCTTCTTCCTCGGCGGAGGTTGCTTACACTGCGTAGAGCAACTCCATGAATTCGGGCCACGCACCGCAGAGTTTAAAAAAGCCGGGATAAAGATCGTAGCCGTCAGCACCGACCCCGTGAGCGCACTCGCAGAGACCCTCAGCTCAGATAAAACCCGCGCCGAGTCATTCCCCTTCCCCATCATCTCCAACCACAAGCTAGATGTCTTCCAAGCCTGGGGAGCCTTTGATGAATTCTCAGGAAAAGCCCTGCACGGCACCTATCTCGTCAATCCAAAGGGCGAGATCATCTGGATGACGATCGGGAATGAACCCTACATGGAGCCCCTCTTTCTCCTTGAAGAATCACAACGCCTCCTCTCGCCACCAGCCCTCCAGACTGAGTAAAATCAGTCACGCACCCTCGGCTCGAAGCTCACTTCATCCTCGCCTTTCACGGTTTTCACACCTTTCTCGCTCCTCTCCACCTCGCTATACTCTAAGCCAAAGCCCGCAGCACGGCCCACACTCTGTAAGGCCCGAGCCGGAACCTGCGTAACTGTCCTAAGAAGGCCGCAGGATGTCAGTCCTAAAGCACCGACACAAATAAGGGGGAGAAATAACATTTTCATAGGACCTGTTAAATACGCCCCAGCCCCACCCCCCGTCAAACATACAATCTGAGTTGCCAAATCCCCCAAATACTCGAAGCTCTGCATCATTCCTCATGAAGACCATTCTTTTCCTGCTCCTCACCAGCCTCCTCCTTTCAGCCGATCCCATTCCGGCCTTCTCAAGGCAGCCCTACCTCCAACTCGCCACCCACCAATCGATCAACATCGTCTGGAGAACTCAAAATGACATACAGCCACGCCTCGTCTACGGCACCACCCAAGACGAGCTCAGCCTCAACGCCCAACAAATCATCACCCGGACTCATCCCTCCCTCAAAAAGGAAAACCCTCTCTTCAAAGACGCCCCAGTCCAGACTCAGCAATTTGAAGCCACTCTCACCCAGCTCCAACCCGCCACCAAATACTACTACGCCATCTATGATGATCAGACGCGCCTCACCCCCGCCGATGAATCATACCACTTTAAAACCAACCCCCTCCCCGGCTCGGAAGTCCCCGTCTACTTCTGGGTCGTCGGTGACTCAGGCACCGGTAGCAAAGCTCAGGCCCAAGTGCACCAAGCAATGGTCGACCACACCACCGCCCAAAATCGCCCGCTCGATCTCTACCTCCACGTCGGAGACATGGCCTACGGATCTGGCACCAACCAAGAATTCAGCGACCGCTTCTTCAAAATGTATGAGCCCACCCTTCGCAACGTCGTCTGCTGGCCCTCCATGGGAAATCATGAAGGTCGCACCTCGAAGGGAGCCACCGGAATCGGTCCCTACTACGATGCCTACATCTGCCCCACCCAAGGCGAAGCCGGAGGTCTTCCCTCAGGAAAAGAAGCCTACTACTCATTCGACTTCGGAAACGTCCACTTCATCTGCCTCGACTCTCATGATCTAGACCGCCGACCCAGCGGAGAAATGGCCCAATGGCTCAAAGCCGACCTCGAGAAAACCAAAGCAAAATTCCTCGTCGCCTTCTTCCATCACCCACCATACACCAAAGGCTCGCACGACTCAGACACCGAGGGACAACTCATCGAAATGCGCGAATACATCATGCCCATTTTAGAAAGCGGCGGCGTAGACCTCATCTTTAACGGCCACTCCCACATCTACGAGCGCTCCATGCTCATCGATGGCGCTTATCAAACCCCCTCCATCCCAGACGGCGTCATTCTCGATGACGGCGACGGCAATCCAAACGGCGACGGCGCCTACAAAAAAAGCGAAGGCCTCCAGCCAAATAACGGCACCATCGCCATCGTCACCGGGCACGGCGGTACCCGTAACTGGCGCAAAGGCAGCCACCCCCTCATGCGCAGCATTAGCCTAGATCACGGCTCCTGCCTCATCTCAATTCAGGGCGACACCATCACCGGAGAAATGCTCAATCTCAATGGCGAAATCGTAGACACCTTCGCCATTCACAAAAGCGGCACCGTCCAACACAGCCCCGTCCTAAAGCCTTGGCAGCCCGAGCCCTACACCCCACCAAGCCGGGCCAAAACCACCCGCGAGCCCAAAAACGCCATCGAACTCATCGCAAAAAATGCCGAATGGTCCTACCTCGCCGGAGCCCACCCCGCCGGAGCGCAAAACGCCTGGACCACCCCCAGCTATGACACCTCTGCTTGGAAAACAGGCAAGGCCGGCTTCGGTTACAGCGATAAAGACGACACCACCGAAATCGACATGAAAGGGAAATTTACCACCCTCTACATCCGCCGTGAATTCGATCTCCCAAAAGACGCCAACCTCCACAAACTTGGCCTGTCCATTTCTTATGACGATGCCTTCATCGCCTACCTAAATGGCCATCAAATCCATCGCCAAGGAGTCGATAAAGGCCGCGGACCCAGCGCAGACGGCTTCACCATTCACGAGGCCTCTAACAAGTTCGACTACTTCCCCCTCCGTAAGATCGCCCGCTTTCTCAAACCCGGAGAAAAGAACATCCTCGCCATCGAGGGCCATAACGCCAATATCGACAGCTCGGATTTCACCCTACATCCCCGGCTTCTCCTCGGGAAATAACCATGCCGCGCCCCCTCCCCCATCCCGCCGCCTCCGCACTCTCACTCATCCTCCTCCTGCTGCCCACCAGCTCGCAGGGCCACAGCGATATCACTGAAGTCATTCAGGCCCTTAGCAAACAAATCGCACAAAAACCCAGCGCCGACCTCTTCTTCCAGCGGGCCACCGAGTTCCGCGCCCTCCGTGAACGCGCCCACGCCATCGAGGACCTAAAATCAGCACTCCAACTCCAGCCAGACCACCGCCTGGCCATCACCTCCCTCATCCAGCTCAGCCCGCCTAATCCTCAGAAACTCGCACTCATTCAGCGCTACGCCGACTTCGCCACCTGCGCAGAAAATCCCGCCCAACACTTCGAGGCCACCTACCTCCTCGCGCAATACTACGCTGAAATCCACCTCCCCTCCGTCTCCCTCTTCCTTTGCGAAGGCCTCCAAAAACTGCGCAAAAATCCACAAAACTCCGCGCTTGATCTCCTCCACGCAGAAGTCCTCACCTCACTCGGCAAACACGCCGAGGCCACCCATATCCTAAAAAATGCTTGGAGACGTACGAATTCTATCGTACTTCGGAACCAATGGATTGATACCGCCCTCACCGCAGGCCTCACCTCTGACTGCCTCCCCATCATCGAGGAAGAACTAGCCAGCTCCCGCTTTCTCTCCTCTTGGCTCATCCGCCGCGCCCGTGCCGCCCTGATTCATAATGACCCAAAACATGCCCACCAAGACCTCCAGCAAGCTTTAAGCGAAATCTCAACCCGCCTCCGCCCCAAGCAACCAGACCTCACCCTCATCGCAGATCGCGGCCTCGCCCTAGCCCTACTCGGCAAGCGCGAGCAAGCCCAGGCCCACCTCGCTCAGCTGAAAAAATCAACCCTCCCTCGCTCAGCATACCACCTGCTAAGACGAGAGCTCCAAGCGGACTAAACTCAGCGCTCCCCTCCTTTTCACCACTTCTTCTCACAGTCTTCATCAAATCTCCACAAAGCCGCGCCAGCTTGGAGCCGTAAATGAAAACCATCCAGACCACCCGCTACCAAATCCTCCTCGCAGAACACAGCGGCATGTGCTTCGGCGTTCGCCAAGCTCTTGAAACCACTGAAGCCCTTCTAAAAAAACAGCCCGCCACCATCCTCGGCCAGCTCGCTCATAATCCCACCGTCACCTCGCGCCTCGCCCAACAAGGCGCCCAGACTGCCCAGCTTGCCGGGAACTCAGCCCCCACCCCGCAGGTCATCATCACCGCCCACGGCGCAGCGGATCGTGATCGCAAACGCTGGAAAGAAGCAGGCTACCAAGTCACCGACACCACCTGCCCCCTCGTCAAAGTCGCTCACGCCAAACTCGCCAAACTCGTCTCCCAAGGATACCTCCCCGTCATCATCGGCAAGGAAGGACACGTCGAGGTGCGCGGACTTCAGGGAGATTTTCCAAATGCCCGCATCATCCTGAATCCACAAGACATTAAAAAAATCCCCCACGTAAAACGCATCGGCATCATCTCCCAAACCACCCAAGCGATCGATCGCGTCCGCGACTTAGTCAAAGAAGTCCGCAAGCAGCGCCCCGAGGTAGAAGTCGTCTTCTACGATACCGTCTGCCACCCCACCAAAGATCGCCAAAGCAGCCTGAAGGAACTTTGCCAAGCCTCTGACCTCATCCTCGCCATCGGAGGAGCGAACTCTAACAACACCGCGCAACTCGCACGCAGTGCGCGCACACTCGGCTGCAAGGCCTTCCACATCGAGCACCCCTCAGAGATTCGTGAAGAATGGCTAAAGGGAATTAAAAAAATCGGCCTGACCGCTGGCACCTCAACCTTGGACGAAAGCCTCCAAGCCGTCGCCCGCCACCTCCAAGAGCTCGCCGAGCCAAAAAAGGCAGACATTGTCAGCTTCGATTTTGCTGGCAGCGCCCGCCCAGCAATCCATTCTCAAAGAGTTCATGAATCATGATCACTCCCCTCTTTCAAAATCCAGCTTCCTCCAGCGGGTCAAATACCTGAGCAGCTTTATCCTCCTTCTGTGGCTCATTGAACTCGCCGATCGCCTCCTCTTCCAAGGTTCCCTAGAAAACCACGGCATCCATCCTCGCTCTTTTTCAGACCTCCACGGCTTCCTCTTCGCCCCCCTCCTACACGCCGGTTGGGGCCACTTACTCGGGAACTCACTCTCCCTCCTCGTCCTCGGCTCAATCATCCTCGCCCCAGCCTCCGGCTGGCGGAACCTCGCCCAAGTCTCCGTTGCCTCCATGACTCTCGCAGGGCTCCTCGTCTGGCTCATCGGCGCCTCTGGCAGTAATCACATCGGTGCCAGCTCCCTCGTCTTCGGCTTCCTCAGCTTCCTCCTCGCTTCCGGCTTCTATCAACGAACCCCACTGACGATCATCATCTCCATCCTAGTCGGCATTTTTTACAGCGGAGCGATCTTTGGCATCCTCCCCTCTGACTCCGGCATCAGCTGGGAGAGCCACCTCGGCGGAGCGATCGGCGGCATTCTCATCGCCCGTAATAAACGCCTGCATAAAATCACCGGCCCGCGCGATGGCGATCTACTCAGCTCCTAACTTCCTCAGAAGACCTTGCCCCATCTCCACGCAACCCAACAGCCCAGCATCACCCCCAAGGCTCGGCGGGACGACAAAGTCACTCAAATCGCCCGCCAGCTCATCATAAGCAAGGTAACCCCTTAAATACTCCCTCAAGCGCTCCCGCACCAGAAACAGTAGGCCCTCCTTCCTCATCACCCCGCCACCTAAAATCACCCGCTCAGGCGGCGCGATCATAAGAACATTTAAACAAGCCTGCGCCAAATAATCAGCCTCGATTTCCCAAGCAATGTGCCCGACTTCTAAATCCTCAGGCGCCACTTCCCAGCGCGCCTCCAGCGCAGGACCGCTCGCCAAACCCTCCAAGCAATCCCCATGAAATGAGCAATGCCCCGCATACTCATCTCGCTCATGCCGCTTCACCCGGAGATGACCCATCTCAGGATGACCCAGCCCATAAACCAGCTTCCCATCCACCATCAAAGCCCCGCCAATCCCCGTCCCCACCGTTAAATACACCACATTTTTTAAAGCCCTCGCCGCGCCCCAAGCCACCTCCCCCAAAAGCGCCGCATTCACATCCGTCTCAAACACCACCGGCACCCCACCCAGCGCCAGCCTCAGCGGCTCCAAAAGCCTCACCCCAGCCCAGCCCCTTTTCGGCGTCCCTAAGATCGATCCATAAGTCGCAGACCCCACCGCTAAATCCGCCGGCCCAAAGGTCCCCACCGCCAAGGCCTCCACCGGCCCCAACTCCGCCACCCCCTTCCTAAAAAAATCCACCAAGCCAGACACCGTCTCCTCAGGCCCCAAAGTCGGCATTGT
This sequence comes from uncultured Verrucomicrobiales bacterium, assembly GCA_937944055.1. GTDB lineage: Bacteria > Verrucomicrobiota > Verrucomicrobiia > Verrucomicrobiales > Akkermansiaceae > SW10. The sequence continues at coordinate 24,218 of CALDZJ010000026.1, forward strand.
CCTCCTTCGCAAGATCTCATCCGGCCCGCGAGCAAAGCCCGCCACCATCTTCGTCCCACCTGCCTCAAGTGCCGCAATCAAAGGAGCCTTCAACATAAGCCAGACCTTAGGCAGCGAGAGCCTCCACCGCAATCGCTCATCCCAAGACTTGCTCCCAAAGCCTAGTTGAGACTTGTCAAGATCATGATATTTCTCTAGATCAATCCTCGTGGCTGACTTTCGATTTGAAAACCTAGAGGTATGGAAAATGGCAACTGAAATCGGACATCGTCTTGCCGATCTCTCAGACGGCATTGACTCCCTCGGAAAAACAACCTTCGCCAACCGCCTGCGGGAATCCAGCATGCTCATCTCCAGCATCCTCGCAAAAGGCAGCAGCTGCCCCACCAAGGCCGAGTTTGCCGTCTTCGTAGGTCGCGCACGTGGGGCAACCCTTGAAATCGCCAACCTCATCATCTTCTTCGGGGACCGCGAGCTCATCTCAGAAGTTGAAGAAGCCGCCATCGTCAACATGCTCAAACGCGAGTCCAAGATGCTCGACAACTTCCGCCAAAGCCTCGAACGCGCCGAACAGCGCCCCGAGACAGTGGACGTAGCCTAAAAAAACAAACGGTTTAAAAAA
>CALDZJ010000027.1 GCA_937944055.1 uncultured Verrucomicrobiales bacterium
CCAAAGCCCATCCCCCTCTCCGCCCTCCAGCACTACCTCTACTGCCCGCGCCAGTGCGCTCTCATTCACAACGAGCAGGTCTGGGCTGAGAATCGCTTCACTGCCGAGGGACAACAACTCCACAAAAAAGCAAATGAAGGCCCAGACGAACACCGAGCCAATGGCTCCATCCTCCGCCAACTCCGTGTCAGCTCTGAAAAATACAATCTAAGTGGAATTTGCGACATCGTAGAAAAAGACCGCGAAGGAACCCTCACCCCCGTCGAATACAAACGAGGCAAGCCAAAGGCCCACCGCGCCGACGAAGTTCAGGTCTGCGCCCAAGCCCTCTGCCTCGAAGAAATGTTCCAAACCACCGTCACCCAAGGCCTCATCTTTTACGGAAAAACCCGCCGCCGCACTCCACTCAACATCGACACCGACCTCCGCGTCCTCACTCTCCAAATCATTGAAGGAACAAAGCAACTTTTTGCAGATCACAGCACACCCAGCGCGAGCTACGAAAAAGGCCGCTGCGACAACTGCTCACTCATAGACCTCTGCATGCCCCACGCCCTCCGCCTAAAACGTGGAGCCCAATCATGGTTTCGCCAACGCGTTGAAAACCCAGACTCAACAAGCCCATGAAAACGCATTTAAACACCCTCTTCGTCACACTCGAGGGAGCTTACCTCAAAAAAGATGGCGAAGCCGTCGCCGTGAAGCTCAAAGGCGAAACTAAACTCCGCGTCCCACTCCATAACCTCGATGGCATCGTCTCCTTCGGCTGGGATAACACCGCCTCCGCCACACTCATGGCCGCCTGCCACACTCATGGAGTCGCCCTCTCCTTCCTCTCCCCCTTTGGAAAATTCCTCGCCTCCTCATACGGTGGCGTCTCCGGAAACATCCTCCTCCGTCGGGAGCAATACCGCCGAGCTGAACACCAGCCCACCTCCCTCGCAATCGCTCAGAACATCATCCAAGCAAAACTCCATAACGGACGTGGCATTTTACAAAGAGCCTCCCGTGATCACGGCGTCAAAAAGCCAGAAAAAGCGGCACAAATCCAAATCGCAGTCGACTCTCTCGCCAACCGTATCACCGCCGCAGGGAGCACCAGCTCGCTCGACTCCCTCAGAGGGATCGAGGGAGATGCCGCCGTCTCCTACTGGTCCGTCTTTAACCAAATGATCACCATTGACGAACCAGCCCTCCTTATCAAAGGCCGCAGCAAACGTCCCCCACTAGATCGCACCAACGCCCTCCTCTCATTCCTCTACGCCATGCTTGCTCACGACTGCCGCTCCGCCTGCGAGAGCTGCGGCCTTGATCCCCAATCCGGCTTCCTCCACCAACCTCGCCCCGGCCGCGCCTCCCTCGCCCTAGACCTCATGGAAGAATTCCGCCCCACCCTCGTAGACCGCCTTGCCCTCTCCCTCATCAACCGCCAACAAATCACCTGCCAAGACTTTCAAATCCAAGAATCAGGAGCCGTCAGCCTCAAAGAAGACTCCCGTAAAATCGTCCTCCAAGCCTGGCAGGAGAAAAAACAAGACCAGATCACCCACCCCTTCCTCAACGAGAAAATAAGCCTCGGCCTGCTCCCGCACATTCAAGCCCGCCTCCTCGCCCGGCACCTGCGGGGAGACCTCGACACCTATCCAGCCTTCCTCGCCAAATAAGCATGTATATTCTAGTCACCTACGACGTCTCCACCACCTCTCCTGCTGGTAAAAAACGGCTCCGCCAAGTCGCCAAAACCTGTCTCGACTACGGCCAACGCGTGCAAGCCTCCGTCTTCGAGTGCCTCGTAAACCCCGCCCAGCTCGTAGAATTCCGAGGAAAACTCATCGAAATCATGAACCCAGAAACTGATAGTATTCGGCTTTATCATCTTGGGAAAAACTGGAAACATAAAGTCGAGCACCATGGGAGAAATGACGACTTTGACATCTCAGCCCCCCTCATCTTGTAGTAATCAGTTGAAAGCTCCGCGAACCCTAAGCGCTCGCACGCCTTCATCCTTCCTACAACGTTCTTTGACAGACTCAAAACTTGTGGTTCGCGGAATACCCGCGCTAAACTCCTGCAGCGGAAGGGCTAAAGCCCCCCGCAGTCGCCCCCTTCACGGGGGCGTGGATTGAAACTGTTTTGATTGGCCCCGGTTACCGGATCATAATCGTCGCCCCCTTCACGGGGGCGTGGATTGAAACAAGCTCTGCGAGTAACGCTTCCGCGTCGGCGAGTTGTCGCCCCCTTCACGGGGGCGTGGATTGAAACAAGAGCCTTGGTGATCTCAGCGACTTCTTTGCCGGTCGCCCCCTTCACGGGGGCGTGGATTGAAACACGTCAACCTTGATTGGTGAGTCCCAACCCTTCGTCGCCCCCTTCACGGGGGCGTGGATTGAAACATGCGTTCTTCTTTGTTTCCGGTGGTGCCTGCTGTCGCCCCCTTCACGGGGGCGTGGATTGAAACTCCGGTTTTTGTGCCATCCGGCAAGACCAGTTCCAGTCGCCCCCTTCACGGGGGCGTGGATTGAAACCCTTCACCCCCTTAAGCCCGACTCGTGAGAGTCAGTCGCCCCCTTCACGGGGGCGTGGATTGAAACATCGCGATCGCCCCTCCGTCTGAGTGGCCGAGCCGTCGCCCCCTTCACGGGGGCGTGGATTGAAACTTCGATGAGGGGGGCACGGACGAGGTTGGCACCGGTCGCCCCCTTCACGGGGGCGTGGATTGAAACATCTCCGTCATCATTCATTTCAAAAATGCTTCGGTCGCCCCCTTCAC
>CALDZJ010000028.1 GCA_937944055.1 uncultured Verrucomicrobiales bacterium
GTCGCCCCCTTCACGGGGGCGTGGATTGAAACGTAGCCTCAAAATTCTCTCTTGCCTCGATCAACTGTCGCCCCCTTCACGGGGGCGTGGATTGAAACACGAAATCGGAAATCAGCTTCATAAAACTTCCTGGTCGCCCCCTTCACGGGGGCGTGGATTGAAACCTTCATAAGTCACTGGCCCCACCGAGACCTCCTGGTCGCCCCCTTCACGGGGGCGTGGATTGAAACTGGAATGATCCCGCTCATCTTTTTTTAGGCAACGGTCGCCCCCTTCACGGGGGCGTGGATTGAAACTCCAGCAGTTTCAATCACTCCCTTCGCCGCCTCCGTCGCCCCCTTCACGGGGGCGTGGGTTGCAAAACTAAGTAGATTTTTTCTCCTCGCTAGATCGTCTCTCGCTGCGCGAGTCGGACGTCTTGGGCGATCTGTTTTTTAAGCTCCTCGATTCCGCGAAATTTTTTCTCATCACGGATTTTTTTTAGGAACACCACTTCTAAATCCCAATCGTATTCCATGGGGAGCTCGTCCGAAAAAAGATGCACCTCTAGGGACCGCTCCATCCCGTCATCGACGGTGGGCTTTGTCCCAATATTGGCGACTCCTCGGATGCCATTCCCCTCGATGATATAGACGCCATTGGGGGGCAGTTGTTCCTTTGCCACGGCGACATTAGCGGTGGGGAAACCGATTGTCCGGCCAAGTTGCTTCCCCTTTCTCACCTTCCCCAAGACTGCATAGGGGCGGCCTAGCATCTGAGCTGCGCTTGCCAAATCACCACTCTCCAGAGAGTGGCGGATCCGCGTGCTACTGATGCGCTCCCCTGCTTGCTTCACCGCCTCCACTGCCACGATTTCCACACCCGCCTCGCTCCCCCACTCGGCTAGGCGAGCCATATTCCCAGCTCGGGATTTTCCAAAACTCCAGTCTTCCCCGGCTGCCATTTTCTTCACGCCGGTCGCGAATAGTTGCCGGGCAAATTCCCGACTCTCACGCGCCGCAAATTCCCTTGTAAAAGGAAGCACCACTAGAAAGTCTACGGCGAGTTCTGTGAGGATTTTTTTTTGTAAATCAAAGCTCGCGATAATCCGCCGTGGGGCCCGCTCGGGGGCGAGAACCTGCACGGGGTGAGGCTCAAAAGTGAGCACGCCTACTTGTGCTCTTCCGCGAGCGGCATCGATCACAGCTTGATGGCCGATGTGTACTCCGTCAAACACTCCAAGGGCCAACCCACAGTCGATCCGCGCTTCTGCCAACGACTCCAAACTCTCAAAAACTTGCATGCCGCTCGTTAGGGTGAGGCCTTAGCGCCGTCGTTTTTTCTTACGGAGATAGGGAGGGATGTCCAGATCTTCCCCGTCTTTCACCATGTTCGGTTTCTCTCCATCGAATCGCCCCTTGGGAGCGCCATCAAGCAGTAACTCTCCTTGGTTCCCGCGCTTCTTTTTCACCTCAGCAGCCTCGGCTTTAGGCCTCGCTTCTGGATTCTTGGCTCTCGGTTCTGGGAGCTTAGCTTTTGGCAGATTGGCATTCTCCTTCTGCGACTCGGTGTCAGGAGCTGCGAAGTCCTCTAGCTCCCCGAGCCCCTCATCATCAATCTCGAAATCTTCAAGCTCATCATCTGGGAGCTCTTTCTCGCTCTTAATTTTAAATTCTTCAAGGTCCTCCTCTTCAAGCCCTTCCTCCTCATCGCCCTCATTTTCCAGCCCCGTTGCTTCCTTCAAATCCTCGACTCCTCCCTTCGGGGGCTTTTTTTCCTCAGCTTCAGGCTCAGACTCGGTCTTTAGCTCGGGCTCAGACTCAGTTTCCCGCTCGGTCTTTTTCTCTTCTTTTACCGCTTCCGCTTTCTTTGACTTTGCGACCTCCGCTTTGCTTTCCTCCTTCGTTTCTTCTTGAGAATTTTTATTTTTAGCCTTCGCCGCTTCCGCTGCCAGCTCTTCTTCTAGACCCGCGATCTCAATCATCTCCGTCTCGTCTGGATCGGCATAAATCGGCACCGTCTGCAAGCGCTCCTCTGGCAAGGCGCTGATTATAGTCACGCTGAGCGCATCCTTCATATTCACATCCGTGGCCGCGCCGAAGAGGAGGTGCGCGTCACTCGGGATGAACTTGGTCAAGCCTTGCATCAATAACTCGACCTCAAAAAGCGTCATGTCCTCCCCCCCACAAATGTGGACGAGAACGGTCGTAGCATCATCCAAGAGTGATCCACGATCCAGCAGCGGACTATTAAGAGCCGCTTTTAAGGCCGACTGAGCACGGTTCTCACCACGCCCTAAACCAGAGCCAAAGAGGCAACGAGAACGCGTGGTTTTCAAGGCCGCCATCAGCTCATCCAGCCCCACATTAATCAGACCGGGACGCAGGACTAAGCGCGCCACCGCCGTGATGCTGTCAGAAATCATGCGATCCGCGGCAGAAAAAGCCTCATGAACGCCCTGCTTCGGCAAAACAAGCTCACCCATCCGGCCATTATCAAACGTCACCAAGGCATTAGAAAGCACTGCGAGCTGATTGAGTGATTCCTCTGCCTGCAAGCGCCGCCGCCCTCCTTCGAAGGCGAATGGCATCGTCGCAAAAACCACCACAAAGGCTCCAGCCTCACGAGCCAGACGGGCCACAATCGGAGCTGCTCCAGATCCTGTTCCTCCACCTAAACCGACACAAAGAAAGATGATCTGTCGATCGCGCAAAGCATCACGAACTTCATCTTCAGCCTCTAAAATTGCTTTTTCTCCCAAATCCGGATCACCCCCAGCACCTAGCCCCTTCGTGAGGTTCCGACCCAGTTGGATTTTTTCCCCAGCCACCGTGCTCGCCAAGGTGCGCACATCTGTATTGAGGGATAATAGCTCGGCTCCTTCGATGCCATCGAGCGCCACTCGATCGAGCATATTACTGCCAGCACCACCTAATCCCACGATTTTCACAGAACTCTCAGGAATGGTTTGTTGGCGGTTTCTTGAATATTCGATCATGGGCTCTTCGGAAGTTAAGAGAACTTAACCAAGTCACTTCCCCTCTCACCAGCTAAAAAAGTATGCAAAAATCTCCGCAGTTGCTTCGTTCTATACAAGGAAAAGCGGAAATTCCCGCTGGCGCGCCGCCGCCTTGTCTGCGAAGCTCCTCTGAACCGGCAAAATGCCATCTTTTGGCCCCCTTAAAGCGATGTCTGAGAATCACTCTCCTAAGTCTAAAGACGAACAGATCCCCATTCCGGAGGATCTCCGGAAACAGCTCGCCGACTTCCAGAAATCCCTCTGGAGAATTAAAATTTGCGAAGCCATCTTAGCGGGGGTTTTTGGCCTCATCCTCTCCTTCCTCCTCGTCTTCATCGTCGAGCGTTTCACCCCCATTCCAGCCCTCTTCCGCCTCCTTATCCTTCTCGCTGGCACCTCACTGGCCGCCATCTTCGCCCCGTATTGGGTGCGCCGCTGGGTCTACGGACACCGAAGAGAAGGCCAACTCGCTCGCCTCATCTCTAAAAAATTCCCCAAGCTCGGAGACCGCCTCCTAGGCATTGTAGAACTGCAGGACCAAAATGAAACACGAGAGGCCCTCTCACCCGAGCTACGAGAGGCAGCCATGCTCCACGTCGCCCACCAAGCCGCGCAGCGCGACATGGCAGAAGCCCTGCCAGACTCGCGACATCAAAAATTAGCACTCGGAGTCATCGCTGGACTCGCCGCCATCATCCTCGGCTTTGCGATCGCCCCAAAGGCTGGTGGCAACGCCCTAAAACGCTGGATCCTCCCCCTTTCAGACACCCAGCACTACACCTTCACCCAGTTTGACCGCTCCCAAATGCCCGACCCCATGGTCGTGCCTCTCGGGGAAACCTTCACCTTCACCGCCCCGCTAAAGCCCAATAGCGACGATAAGCCCCAGACCGCCCGCGCCCGCTACAACGAGCAACAATGGATCGAGGCCCCCCTGAGACAAGATGACACCTACCACTTCGACTTCAACGGCCAAGAAACCCGTGGTCAAATCTCACTCGAGGCTGGTGACGCCGCTCTCACCATCAAGGTTAGACCAAAAACCCGCCCAGAAGTCAGTCGCTTCGAGGCCATCGTAACCCTCCCCGACTACCTCCAACTCCCCCCTCGTCGCCTTGACATCCGTACCGGAGCCCTCAACGCGCTCGTAGGAAGCGAGGTCACCCTCAGCGCCTCCTTCACCGAAGACATTCAGAGCGCCACCGCTCACTTTAGCGCCGAAGCAAGCGCAGAAGCATCCCCTCAAGATCATAACGCACCCCTCGATGCCGAAACTCCTGACCAACTCGAGGAAGCCAAAAAAAAAGCCACCGCCTCCCTAAAAAATCAGGAAAAAATCGCAGAAATCCCCGCGCCTCATGATCTCAAAATCCACATCAATGGCGCACGCATCTCCACCGAATCCATCACCCTCGGACCCTTCCAGGCCACCATCCCCTTCAGCTGGCAAGACGTCACAGGCCTAAAAGGCGCCGACTCCTTCAAAGTCAGCATCGAAAGCTCCAATGACCTCGCCCCCTCAGCCTACATCCAAGGAATCGAGCGTAATCTCATCATCCTCCCAGAGGAAACCGTCGAATTTGACATCCTCAGCGAAGACGACTTCGGCCTAAAAGAAATCGGCATCGCCTGGCAAGGTGAACTCACCAAAGCCACCGACGCCAAACCCGCCAACGGCCAGCTCACCCTCCAAAAAGGCGCCCCCTCCCTCACCCGTCTCGGCGACCGCGTCATCTTCTCCCCCCAAACCTACGGCATCGCCCCCCAGCGCCTGAAACTCATGGCCTACACCATGGACTACAAGCCAGATCGCCCCGTCATCTACTCAAAACCCATCAACATCTACATCCTCACGCGCGAGGAACACGCTCAAACCCTCAAGAACCGCTTCGACCGCGTCATTAGCGAACTAGAAGACGCCGCCCGGAAAGAACTCAGCAACCTCGACCTCAACGAGCGACTCGACAAAACCAAAAGCCCTGAAGAACTCCAAAACCAAGAGAACCAAGAAAAACTCGCCAAGGCCCAAGAAGAAGAAAGCAAGAACGCCGAAAAAATGAAAGAGATCGCCAAGAAAATGGAAGACCTCTTCAAAGACGCCGCCCGCAATGGCGAGCTCGATACCAAAACCATGCAAGAAATGGCTGCCGCGCTACAAAACATGAAGGAACTCAGCGAGCAAGACCTCCCAGAAATCGAAGAGAAACTCGCCGATGCTCAGGACCAAAAATCCACCCCTGAAAAAACCGAAAGCGACCTCAAGGAAGCGATCGAAAAACAAAAAAAGGCCGTCCAAAAAATGCAAGACACCATCGAGAAGGCCAATAAAGCGAACGAAAACTTCGAAGCCTCCACCTTCGTCAACCGCCTCAAAAAAGCCTCCACCGATGAAGGCAATATCTCCTCCGCCCTCCAATCCGCCTTCAAAGGCGAGACCGAAAACGCCATCCTCCCCATCCTCGGAGCCGCTCCAGATAGTGACGATATCGACCCAGCCCACGCCCGCCTTCTCCGCGAACTCGCCAAGACCCAACGTGAAACCACAAGCGATGTCCGCTGGATTAAAGAAGACCTCGAGCGCTTCCACGCCCGCACCCAGAAACCGATCCATAGGGAAATCTACGAGGCCATGAACAAATCCCTAATTGATGAAAAGCTCGAGCGCCTCCGCATCATGATCGGAGAAAACCGCACCTTTACCTCCGCCAGACTCTCAAACAAATGGTCAGCCATCCTCAAAAAATGGGCTGACAAACTCGCCGGACCTCAAGATCAGCAAGCCGGGGGCGGAGGTGGAGGCGGAGGCGGCTCAGCCCAAGATCAAGACTTTGAATTCATGCTCAAAGTCATGCGCATGGTCCAAGCAGAGCAAGACATCCGCTCCCGCACCCGTTCCCTCGAGCAAATGCTACGCTCCCTAAAACTTTCCCAGCCCTAGGACCCCAATCCAAAAAATCAAACCCACACCAAAAAAATCATGAACACAAAACTCCTCACCGCCCTCGCCTCAGCCGGGCTCCTCATCCCCAGCCTTGCCGACCCCGTCATCGCCCCCCCTAAACCCATCACCGAAGCCGAGAAAGCACAAGCCCTCGTCCAACACCAAACAGGATCTGAAAAAGTCTCGATCGATCAAGACAAGCAAGCAGCCAACGCCCAAGAACTCCTCGCCGAGCAGACCAACCCAAAGGTCATCGCCCTCCTCAACGAAGTCGAGATCCTCATGGGCCAAGCCACCGACCGCCTAGAAGACGCCAACACCGGTGGCGACACCATCGCCATCCAAACTGAAATCATCGAGAAAATCTACGAAGCCGCGAAGGCTAAAAACCAATGACAGTCCGCCGGCAATTGAGAAAGCCGGCAACAGAGCATGGGTGCCATGCTCGAAATGATGCGACAAATGATGGGGAAAACACCCGGCCAAAAGCCAGGTCAATCCACCCAAGGAGGAGAAGGAACGAAAGGAACCTCCGACTCAGCCAACACCCAGAACAAAGGAAAAATCGAAAATAAAAACCCAGGCGAACGCCGCGTCCCCCGCGCCGCCGGCCAATCCGGGGCAAAACTCCCCCCTGAGTTCCAAAAAGCCCTCGACGGCTACAACAAGAAAAACAAAACAAAATAAAACTCCCCCCCCATAGCTCACCACATCCTCAATCACTAAGATGCCCCTCCAGCTCACACTCCTTCCACTTCTCGCCGCCCTCATGCTGCTCCCCGCCCTAGGTCAGAGCCCCCTCCGCCGAGAAGAAAACCCCATTCCCGCTGCCGTAGAAAACATCTACACCCGCGGGCTACGCCACCTCGCCTCGACTCAGAAGGAAGATGGCTCATGGGAAAATGGAGTCGGGACCGAACCCGGCGTCGTCGGCCTAGCCATCATGGCCTTCCTCGCCCACGGAGAAGATCCAAACCACGGCCCCTACGCCAAGAACATCAGCCGCAGCATCGACTTCATCCTCAAACAACAACAAAAAGGAAACGGCTACATCGGAAGCTCAATGTACAGCCACGGATTCGCCACCCTCGCCCTCGCCGAGGCCTACGGAATGTACCGTGACCCACGCATCGCCCCGGCCCTAAAAAATGCCGTCAACCTCATCCTCAGCGCCCAAAAACGAAACAGCAAAGGCGCTTGGCGTTACAGCCCAGACTCCAATGATGCAGACAGCTCCATCGCAGGCTGCCAAATCGTAGCCCTTTACGCCGCTCGGAATGCTGGCGTCTCAGTTCCAGATTCCGCCCTCGAAAAAGCCCTCAAATACATGCGAAAGTGCCGCGGAAAAGATGGCGGATACGGCTACCAATCTCCCAATGGAGACCGCCCCACCCTCACAGCCATCGGCCTCCTATGCGAATCACTCGCCAAGCAGCACAGCACAAAAGCCTTCCAAGCCAGCGCCAAATATCTCGAAAAAAAGCTCAACTACCGTGAGCGCCACTACGCCTACTACTTCGAATACTACATGGCTCAAGCCCTCTTCCACTCTGATGAAGAAACCTGGCAGAAGTGGAACATCAACAACACCCGCTACCTCACTGCCATCCAATCTGCCAATGGCTCATTCCCCGGAAATCGCGGCGAAGCCTTTAGCACCGCTGGCGCACTCCTCTCACTCGCCCTGAACTACCGGCTCCTCCCCATTTACGAAAAATGATCCACCTCCCGCTCCTCACCCTCCCCATCGCCCTTTTCCTTAGCGCGCTCCCCTTCCACTCCTCCGCAGAAGTGATCGTCCGCCAAGACGGCGTCCTCCAAGATCACACCCTCGTCGCAAAGCAAAAAGAAAATCAAGCCCCCCCAAAAAGCACCCCAGATCCCGTCGGCGATGACCTCATCCTCTTTAACAATGGTGACCTCATGCATGGCACCTTCGGAGGCCTCTCAGAAGGCCTCTTTTGGGAGAGAAGCGACATCGCGCGCCCCATCAAATTCGGCCTCCCAAGCGTCAAACAAATCGTCTTCAACTCCACCCGCCGCCTCCCGCTCGCACCAAACACCTCCTTCATCACCCTCGTCAGTGGCGATCGCATCCCCGGCCAAATCATCTCGCTCGATGACAAGGAACTCCTCATAAAAAGCCCCATCATCGGCGAGCTCACTCTTCCCCGTAATCTCGTCAGCCGCATCGCTCCGAATCCCTTCGGAGGAGAATTACACTACATCGGCCCCTACCACAGTGACGGCTGGCTCACTCTCGAAAACGTCAAAGAAGAAAAAAAAGAAGAAGAAAAAGAGGCCCTAGCAGCCCCTCCAAAAGCTGAGCCCTCCGCCTGGATCCACTCCGGCACCGCATTCTATAGTCAAGGCACCCAGCCCCTCATCCTCGCTGATGCAAATCTCCCCGACACCGGCCGCATCAGCTTCAATGTCGCCTGGAAAGGGCGCCTCAGCATCGCACTCGCCCTCCACTCAGACCTCATTCGCGTCCTCCCAGCTCCGGAAAAAGAAGATGAAAAAGATGCAGAAGAAAATGAGATCGGAATCTTAAAAGCAGAAATTGAAGCCGCAGAACAAGATCCGGAAAAAAGAGAGATCGCAGAAAAGCCAAAAGAAGAAAAAGAAAATGAACCCGCCCCCCTCATCCGAGAAAACCTCCTCGACCTTCGCCAAGGAACATCCTTCCAAAGCATCCCTTGGATAAACTCACAGAGACAAAATCATGCCAACCTCTTTGGAACCGGCTACACCCTCTCCCTCCAATCCGGCTACCCCACACTCACTCGTAATTTCTTTAACAATGCTGGCTCCCCCCGCCATGACCGCCTCAGCACCTCCCGCAGCAATGCCAACCTCAGCGAAAACGGCGAAGCCCAGATCGAGATCCGCTTCAATCGCTCAAAATCTCTCATCATGCTCTACATTGATGGCATCTACTCCAACCAATGGCATGACCTCGATGGCTACCTCGGCACAGGCACCTCCCTCGGCTTCCTTAACCGCTCCACCAACTCCAAAGTCCGCATCTCAGAAATCATCATCTCCTCATGGGAAGGCTCCACCGATAGCGCCATCAGCATGGAGCATCCCGACCGCGACATCGCCCTTCTAAACAATGGCACCGACCGCTTCTCAGGCTCCCTCACCACCATTAGCGAGGGCCTCGCACACTTTGAGACAGAATACTCCAAAATTAAAATCCCCCTCCCAGACCTCGCCCTCATCAACTTTAGTCAGACCAGTCTCATCGATCTCGAAGCAAATGAAAACCTCCCACGCTTCGCCGTAAAAGATGACCTCACCACCATCATCTACCAACCCTTCGGCCTCCTCAAAGTGAGCCCCCTGAACGCCACCCCCACCTCACTCACCGGTCACAGCCCCTTTCTTGGGAAAATCACGATCGACCTCAACCCCGCCGTCCTCCTCCGCTTTCATGATGACTCCCCAGACCTCTCCTCCTGGTTTGATGACTTCTAAACTCCACCCCTCCACAACCACCAACTTTCCCACCTAAAACTCATGCCACGCCCTCTCATCACCTCGCTACTGGCCCTCCTCCTCCCCAGCTCCAGCACTGCGGATGACCAAATCACCTTAGAAAATAACGACCTCTACTTTGGCGAAGTCCTCGCCCTAAAGAACGGCTTCATTGAATTAAAAACCCCTCATAGCGAGACCCCACTCAAAATCATCAACCAAAACCTCAGCACCCTAAGCTTCGAGGAAAACGACGCTGGAGAACTCCCCGTAAACTCCCAAATTCTCACCCTCCACAATACCGACCACTTTCCAGGAGAAATCATAAAACTGAGCGACACCCACCTCACCTTCCAAACTTGGTTCGCCGGAGACCTCGAAATCCCTCGCAAGCTCATCGACTCCATCCACTTCGGAGTCACCCCCCAGCGCACCACCTTCCAAGGCCCAAAACGGCTCAGCGACTGGACCCAAGATAGCTCCGGCGGTTGGACCCTCCGCAAAGGCACCCTCACCTCATCAAAACCCACCTTCATCGGGAAAAACCTCAACCTGCCAGAGAACTTCATCTTCTCAGCCCAAATCGCATGGAAAAATACCCCAAACCTCCGCATCCACATCTGCTCGAACCAGCTCCAACCCCTCGACAAAAAACCCAGCGATAGCTACCTCATCTCCATCACCCGCAGCGGCATCGAAGTCAAACGCGTCATGCCTGAAGACAGCTCCGGCCCCACCTACCGCACCCTCATCTCCCACACCATCAACCTCCAAAGCATCGCCTCAAAAAACATCCAGCTAGAACTCCGCGCCAACCGGAAAGACCGCAGCCTCCAACTCTACCTCGATGGTAATGAACTTGAGCAAGGCCTAGATCCCTCAGATCCCCCCCTCGGCACTCACGTCCTATTCGAGAGCCTGAGCACCACCCGCAGCAGCACCCTCATCAGCAAAATCATCGTCCAAGAATGGGACAGCTCCACCCAGCGACTCCACCGGGAACCTCGCGAAGCAGATCAGCTCGATACCCTCTCCGTTGCTGAAGGCGACCGCTTCAGCGGCCGCATCACCAGCTACGACCCACACAGCCCAGACCTCCCCTTCACCGTAAAGAGCCCCCTCAGTGCAGACCCCATTCGCATCCCCCTCGCACACTGCTCCGTCATCTACTTCACCAAGGAAGCACAAAATTCACAAACTCCCCAAGACCCCAGCGAGTCAAAAAAACTCGCCAAACGACAGACCGAAAAACAAACGGAACCACCCTACCGACTCCACCTTCACACCGGCGGCCAACTCACCCTCTCCCAAATCCAACTCGGAGAAACAACCCTCAAAGCCTCCCACCCATCACTCGGCCAGCTTCAGATTAAACGTAACGTCATGAAGTCCATCAACAAAGGCCAGTAATCCGGCCCCACCTCACGATCACGCCCATCATCACCCGCATGAAAGCCCTCCTCACACTTCTCACCTTCATCCTCAGCTTCAGCTCCCCCCCCGCAAGCGCTGCCGAGGGAATAAAATCCACCCTCACATTCGCTGACAAAACACAAATGAGCGGGCGCATCCTAAACATCGACTCCGACCAAAACACCCTCAATCTAAAATCCCCCTCACTCCAAGGCATCGCAAAACTCAAAACCGCCCAACTCCTCGACATCTCGCTCGATGGCACCCCCAGAAACCTCGAATCAGATCACTACGCCCTCGCCTCCATCAAAGGACACCATAATGACTCTCACCGTGATACCCTGCGCGGCCGCCTCGTCCACCTCGATGATCACAGCATCACCCTAGACACATGGTATGCAGGCCAGCTCACCCTAAAACGCTCCCTCGTCCACACCCTAAACATCTTCACCCATTCCCCCACCTTCTACACCGGCCCCAATGGCCCAGAAGGCTGGGTCACCCCACGCGGCACCCTCGAAGAAAACTGGACCTTCAAGAACCGCAGCATGATCTCCAAAACTCGCCACAGCATCGCCCGTGAAATTGAAATTCCAGAACGTGCCAAAATCACCGTCACCGCCCATTGGAAAAACTCCCCCTACTTCCGGATTCTTTTTCTCTCTCACGATTCCGGCGATGAATACCCCACCTCCGGCTACACGCTCAGCGTCCAACAAAATCGCCTCACCCTGCTGCGCAACACCCCCAATCGCCGCAACAATAGCATCTTCAGCGAAGCCATTGATGATCTGCGCGAAATAGAAAAAGCCACCTTCACGATCTACCTCGACCGCGCCATGGAAGGGACCAGCGCCATCTATCTGAACGAGAAACGCATCGCCACTTGGACAGACGTTGCCGACCCCATCGCAAAAAAAGAATGGCTCCAATTCCTCCCGAATCGCAGCAAGCCCTTAAAACTCTCTCACATTTCCGTCAGCCAATGGGATGGCTTACTCCCCACCTCCCTAGATAACGAGCCCGAGCAAGAAGCAGCCCCTGAAGATAGCATCGGCGCACTCAAAGGGCAGGAAATCCGCCTCGCAAATGGCGACACCGTGATCGGCAGCATCAAAAAAATCGAGCAAAACATCGCCACCCTCGGCACCGATTTTGGCGAAGTCCGCGTCCCCCTTCGCCTCATGAGGAATATCATGCTTGATGAGCTAGAAGATGAAGACCGGATGGAAGTCAACGACGTCCGCGCCTGGTTCCACGAGGGCGGATACGTCACCATCAAGCTCAAGTCCTTCGACGGAAAAACCATCAAAGGATACTCCCAAGTTTACGGTGATGCAGACTTCAAAATCAGCGCCTTCTCCCGCATCCAGTTCAACATCTGGGACCGTAACCTAGACCCCGCACGCCTCAGCGGAGAGTCAGATGAATGGTAAGCTTAGACCCTTCTACCCTTCTACCCTTCTACCCTTCTCACCCCCTCAAACGGCCCCCGCCCTGCTTCTTTTCCCGCTTCATCGGCTTAGCAAGAATCTCCACGTAAATGGCAGGCCACTTCGCCTCCACCGCCCCGTCCAGCATTTTGCCCAGCTCTTTCTCATGGCAAGCCTCCGCCTCCGTCTCAGACTTCCCCGCCCGACAATCGAAGCCCCAGTAATCGAACATCTCCTCATCCAACTTCTTGCCCCGCTCCCGCTTCACATACTTCCGTATCTCGGCACGGACCTGCTCAGCGACGCGCGCCGACTCGTGGCGTTCAGAAACTAAAGGGAACACTTTTTTCATCCGCCCCCTTCTCAACCGCCCAGACCTGATTGTCTAGTCCGCATTCTTGGGCACCCCAGTAAAAAAACTAGAGTCACTAAAATCGCCCTCTCACACAGCCTAAAAAAATCTCGGCATGCTCCAAGAAGTTCCGCCGCGCTTAGAACTCTACCGTAGTCCCCAACTCAGCCACACTCACCTCGCCATCATGCACCTCCCGCAGAGCCTCACACATCGCCTCCGAGCGGGACGTCTCACCATGCACTAACCAAACCTTCTTTTTAGGCCCTTTCATGGCATGAAAGTAATCGATCAGCTCCGAGTGATCCGCATGACCCGAGAAAGAATCCATGATCTCGATGTTCGCACGGACTTTGTATTCCTTTCCAAAAATCCGGACCTCCTCATGCCCCTCACGGATCTTCCAACCCAAGGTGTTTTGTGCACAGTATCCCACAAAGAGAATCGTGTTCCGCTTATCGCCAATCCCATTCTTAAGATGGTGCAAGATCCGGCCAGCCTCACACATCCCTGAAGCAGAAATGACAATCGACTGCCGCTCATCCTGATTCAGCTCCTTCGACTTCGCGACCGAGCGGATCAAGGTCAGCCCCTCAAATCCGAAGGGATTATTCCGATCAAACAAAACCTCATAAACCTCATCATTAAAGCACTCCTTATGCAGACGGAAAATCTCCGTAGCATTCACCGCTAGCGGACTATCCACATACACCGGAGTCTCAGGAATCGCTCCGCTTCGGAATAGCTGGTGCAGCACATAAAGTAACTGCTGCGTCCGCTCCACCGCAAAAGCCGGGATGATCACCTTCCCACCCTTCTTCAGCGCCTTACTAAGAATCTCCGCCACAGCCTCATCAGCACCCGCACCCAGCTCGTGTTCGCGGCCACCATAAGTGCTCTCCATAATCACGTAATCCACCCCTTCACTCCCCTCTGGATCACGTAAAAGATCATTATCACCGCGCCCCACATCGCCAGAAAAGAGCAAGCGCTTCTTCTCACCATCTTCCTCATCCTCAATATCGAGAATGATCTGCGCACTCCCTAAAATATGGCCTGCATCGATAAAGGTCATTTCCACCCCCTTCGCGATCATCATCTTCCGTCCATAGCCCACGTTGACAAATTGCCGTAAGCACAGCTCCGCATCAATCGGCGTATAAAGCGGCTCCACCAATGGCTTCCCCTCCTTCTTATTCCTCTTATTCATCCACTCAGCATCGGACTGCTGGATCCGTGCCGAATCCGCCAACATCACCGCGCAGAGATCCCGCGTCGCAAAGGTCGCATAAATATTTCCCGTAAACCCCTTGCTCGTCAGATTTGGCAAATTACCACTATGATCAATGTGAGCATGCGAAAGCACCACATGATCGATCGACTTCGGATCAAAGTGCGGGAAACAACAATTAATCTCATGAGCATCCCCACGGCGCCCTTGATAAAGCCCACAATCCAGAAGAATGCGCTGACCATTGACTTCTAAAAGATGCTGCGACCCTGTCGTCGTTCCTGCTGCTCCACAAAACTTAAGTTTCATATATTGCAAAGAGACTAATCCCCATCATGCGACCTTACCAATCAAAAGTCCGGCAGATCTAGCCCTCGCTCAAATCTTTCTCAAAGTAGGCAATCGTCGCCTTCAGCCCTTCCCGTAGTTGCGTCTTAGGCTCCCAGTTTAACTCTCTCTTTGCCAGCGAGATATCTGGCTGCCTCTGCTTCGGGTCATCCTGCGGAAGTGGCAAATAGACAATCTTTGACTTAGAGCCCGTGAGCTCGATCACCTCCTCAGCCAACTCCAACATCGTAAACTCATTCGGATTACCAATATTGATCGGCCCGATGTGCTCGCCCTCCATCAGACGGATCATCCCCTCAATATTATCATCACAATAACAGAAAGACCGAGTCTGCGAACCGTCGCCATAAATCGTAATCGCCTCACCGCGCAGCGCTTGCACAATAAAATTAGAAACCACACGCCCATCCTCCGCATTCATCCGAGGACCATAGGTATTAAAAATCCGCATCAAGCGGATCTCCACCCCATTCTGGCGATGGTAATCCATGAATAAAGTCTCCGCACAGCGCTTCCCTTCATCATAACACGAACGGATCCCGATCGGGTTCACATGCCCCCAGTAATCCTCCTTCTGTGGATGGACCAAAGGATCACCATACACTTCTGATGTTGATGCCTGCAAGACCCGAGCCTTAGTCCGCCGCGCTAACCCTAGCATATTAATCGCCCCCATTACCGAGGTCTTCATCGTCTTAATCGCATTATATTGGTAATGCACCGGTGACGCTGGGCAGGCCAAATTATAAATGCGATCCACCTCCACCTTGATCGGATCAATCACATCATGACGGATCAACTCGAAGTTCGCATGATCTAAAAGGTGCGTGATATTTTTCCGCTGCCCCGTGAAATAATTGTCTAAACAAATCACCTCGTTCCCAGCCTCAATCATCCGGTCACAAAGGTGACTTCCTAAAAAACCCGCTCCACCAGTAATCAATACACGCTTCGACATGGCGTGATCCTAAAAAGATCTGCGAAACTGGCTAGCCCTGATTCCACTTTATAAGCTCCTTGTAAGACACCCCACTCCCTCCGAATAAATCCAGCGCACTGCCCACCGTCGCATCCAGCCGCCCCCCGCTCGCCTCATTGATCAGCTCCAAATCCCCCAATCCGCGCACTCCACCCGCATAGGTAATTTTACCCCCCTTCCACTGCCCTAAGAGATTCACCAAAGGCACATCCACCCCCGCGCACTGGCCCTCCACATCAGCCGCATGCACTAAAAACTCCACACAGCACTTCGCCAAATCAGCCAGCGTATCCAAAGTCACCGCCATCTCGGTCATCCTCTGCCAGCGATCCATCGCCACCATCCATCCCTCACCCACTTGCCGACAACTCAGATCCAGCACAAGCTTCTCCACCCCCACCTCCGACACCAAAGCCGCCAAACGCTCCTCCAAAAAATTCCCCTCCGCATCAAAAAGCCAAGACGTCACAATCACCTCGCTTGCCCCCGCCTCTAGCCACTCCGCCGCATTCTCTCGCGTGATCCCACCTCCGATTTGTAAGCCTCCAGGCCAAGCCGCCAGCGCCTCGCGTGCCGCCGCATCATTCCCCGGCCCTAACTGAATCACATGCCCCCCGCGCAGATCATCCTCCCCGAATTTCTCCGCATACCAACTCGGGCTCTTCTCAGAAACAAAGTTCTCCACCACCCCATCATCACTCAGACTCCCCCCCACAATTTGCTTCACCTTCCCTTCGTGTAAATCGATACATGGACGAAACTTCGTGATAGCCATCCCCGTAATTAAGGTGTCCTCTCATAAAATCCAAGCCTCATGAAATCTCTCTTTTTCATCATCCCCCTCATCCCCCTC
>CALDZJ010000029.1 GCA_937944055.1 uncultured Verrucomicrobiales bacterium
TGAAATGAAACAGTATCTCACGAGGCTTCAAAAGATCACCTCGCCACGCGAGCGAGGCCCCCTGCTCGTGAGCAGCACTGAAGCCTCTGAAATTGAAAAGAAAATCAAAGCCTACTGGAGCTCCCGTGGTCTCCAATTACAGTTTCGCTGAAAGCGAGAACACGCTTAATATTTCCGTTTTCCAAAAACGAGGAAACCCGCTAACCACTTGAGGGCTAACGGGTTTCGAAAATGGAGCCGCCTGACGGACTCGAACCGTCGACCTACTGATTACAAATCAGTAGCTCTACCAACTGAGCTAAGGCGGCCTTGTCATGCTGGAATTTCCGGATGACGGCGCGGATCCTAGCGATCAATCAGCCTCTGGCAAGTCTCGATCTCGTGATTTTAAATCAGGGATGAGCATGGCGGTCGCGATGAAGATGAGCGTAGCCCCGATCGCGCCAACCCAAGCGGGGCCAAGGGTCGCAGCAAGGGGGAAAGCCACAAAAGGAGCGATCACTCCACGGCAGCCCGTTAAAAAAGTGTGCACGCTCATGTATTCCGCAACGTTTTCAGCGGAGGCGAACTTGGTGACCCAGAGACTCCAGGCCACGTTGCCTCCGGCCTTCGCGACGCCATGCAAGCCAATCCCGATATACAAGGCCCAAACTCCATCCCCCATGAAGTAGAAGATAATACCGCCGGCAAAAATCAGATTGATCACACAGCGCAAAACGTAGAAATCCATACGGTCAAAAAGACGTCCCCAAAGGAGAACTGAGAAAAAGAAACAGGCCTCGGGAATCACGGTGGTGATGATGCTCACGTGGCCTTCGCTGAGATCAAATCCGTAGTCTTTATTGGTGATGTATTCCACGAAGAGGGCAAAGGAGAGGAGATTGCCAAAGCCCAGAATCATCCATGATATCAGGAGCTTGCGGAAGCGATCATCCTGCCCGGCGTGCCTAAAGGCATCAAAGAGTTTCACTCGCTGAGAGCGACTCAGTGTCACCTTTTCCATCGCCATGACACAGCCCGCCATCATGAAGGAGGCCGCCGCATAGATTCCAAGCAAAAGAGGGTAATATTCCAGTGACATTGTCAGGAGCCAGCCGAAGAAAAAAGCCGCGCCGATGGCGTAGACCTTACGTGTGAATGCGGTGATGGAAAAGAGGCGCCCTCGGACCTCATCGGGATAATGACGCTGATAAATTTGGGAAAACAAAGGAAGATTGAGCGTCAGCGTGACGAGGGCGATCACCATTCCCACGAGATAGATTTCAAAGCGCTCTCCCGCGAAGGAACTGATCGTAAAGCCAATCCCGGAAGCTCCAAAAATCAGGGCCAGCGTGCTGTTCGCGCTGAGTCCACTGCGCCGCACCGCCTGCACCACGAATAGACTGAGTAAAAGCCCCACGCTAGGGAGTGCGACGAGTGAGGCTTTTGCCAGACCGCTCGCATCAAAGACCCGGTTTGCAATCAGAATGCAAAAAGTGGTGCCCAAGGTTTCTACAATCCCCGCTGGGAAGGCGCGGAGATTTTCCAAGTGAAAGGTCTTTTTACGATATCCCCCCTCAGGCACTGAGGCCTCCTTTTTTTGCAGGCTCAGCGGCGAGCCACCAATAGAAGACCGCACTAACTAGAACCCCAGCAAGACCGACATGGAGGACCTGAATCACGGCGTGGATCCCGGAGGTGCTTAAGATGAGCCCCATGATCATGAGAGCCCCCACAATGGTGAGAACGAGGCGCGGCACGAAGCCCCGCCAGCCGACACGATGACCCAAGTAGAGAGCTGCGATCAGAATCGACCACGAAAAACTCCGATGAATCACGTAGACCATACTTGCGGAAATTTCATGAATCCAAGTGGCGCGGGAATCCACCCCTCTCTCCATTTGTAAGCGGTCAGTCATCTCACGGATCTGCGAACCGAGGGCCCACTCGATCATGACGCAGGCTAGAAGAATCATGACTTGAGCGCGAGAGCAGTGAGGGATGTGGGCGCGCTTGCCCCCCTTTTTCCCACCGGCCCAAAACATGTAGGTGAGCAAGAAGAGTTGTAAAAAGGCAAGGGCCATGTGGATCGTCACCACGCCAGCATGCAGGCCACTCGCGACGACTACGATGCCGGTCAGGGCGCTGATAATGACGAGCGAGAAGGCTGCGATCCCCTGCAATTTCAGCGTTTTCGTTTTAATGCAAACGATCATTAGGAGGAGATTTGCCACTAAGACAGGAAGGGCCAGGAGGCGATTGATGAACTCGATCCAAGTTTGGCGGCCATCGAATTCCTCTAACAAAGAGTCCACCGTAATGAGATCAGGATCACGCCCGAATCTCTCGGCGGCTTTCTGAAAGCGCGGGATGTCTGCCGCGAGTTTATCACGATCCACCTGCTCTACCTGCATGGGCGGGATGAGCTGACCCCAGCAAGTCGGCCAGTCAGGACAGCCTAAGCCAGATCCGGTAACGCGGACGATCGCACCCGCAAAAATGAGGACGATCAAGAGAATGATCGAGATGAGAGCGAGACGTTGCACACCAGTTTTTCGCACGGCAAGACCCTAGCCTATCGCCCCACAATGACAACTACGAGCGCAGGGCTAGCTGCGTTTTTCCGGAGTCACCCCGGAGAGGTCCATCTTCTTTTCGCGCGGAAGAGGGCCATCATCCAGAAGTGCGTCTTCCTCTTCATCATCTGGGATGAGCAAGGAATGTCTTTTTTCTTTGGTAATGGCGACGGCCATCCAACGGAGGTCTTCCGTATTATCAAGCATCACTTTCAGGACCATCGTGAGGGGCACCGCGAGCAACATGCCAACCGGCCCCCAGATAAAGCCCCAAAAGAGAACCGAGATGATCACCACGAGAGTGGAGAGGCCAAAGCGCCGTCCCATGAGCATCGGCTCGAGAAAATTGCCGAGGAAGATATTGATCGAAATGTAGCCCACTCCGACCGCGAGCGCACTGGGTCCTCCATCAACGAGATAAGACAAAATAAAGGGCGGAACTCCCGCAATGATGGAGCCAAGGACGGGGATGAAATTGAAAGCGAAGGCGACGATGCCCCAAAGAATAAAGAAGTCTAAGCCCGCGGCCCAACAGAGGAAGCCAGCGAGAAAGCCAGTGGCGAGACTCACCACCGTCTTCATCCCAAGATAGCGCTGGATGTCAGCCGTCGCGCTAAGGATCCGATCAAGATTCGGCCCGTGAGCGTCTAAGATGGCATTGACACGCCGCCCGAACATGCGGGCCTCACTAAGCATGAAGACCGTTAAAATTAGAATGAGGAGGGTGGTCCCGAGGAAGGAGACCACTCGGAATGCGACATCTTTCCCGAGGGCGAAGGGGTTCACACTTTCGCCAATTTGCTGAGGAATCTCGATGGTGGCATATTGCCTGACCTTTTCCTTCGCGTCTGGGATTTTCCACTTCTCTAAGACGGCCACGGCAGATTCTGAGACCTCCTCGATCTTCATATTCATGGCTGGGTAATACTTATCCTGCCACTTCGCATCGAGGTCCCCCATCAGGGCGATCACGATAACGATGATGCCGCTCAAGAAGGCAAAATCCACCAAAACGGTGAGGAGAACCGCAATCGGTCGCGGGATTTTACGCTTCCGTAGCCACGAGGTAATGGGGAAAGAGACCGTGGCGATAAAGGCCGCGAGAAGCACGGGGATAAAAAACGACTGCGCAAGCTTAAGACCAGTTACCAGAATGACTACGGCAGCAGCGGTCAGAAGGATGCGGGTCGCTTGAAGTTTGCTTGCGTCGTCGGCCATCTCAATGAAAGACCCAGCGTATACTTTCACAGACGCTCAGGTGAAACAGAGCATCGCCCTTTAAAGGGAAAAAATCCATAAAATTCTCCTAACAATCTCGCCAGTGACTGGTCTTGGCCCCGGAGTGCTTTTTTTAAAATCCCCCTGCTCTGAGAGTTCTGTGCGATCCGCCAAATCTAGGAGTTCAAAAAACCCGTCAAAGGACTGCTCGGCGAGGCTGAGCCAATCACTTCTGGGAGGCCCATCTCGAAGGCTGCGCGTCCAGCCTCGACAGATTTCTTAAAAGCCATGCCCATCCGACAAGGGTCAGAGGCGATTGCGATGGCGGTATTTACCAGAACCGCATCTGCGCCGAGTTCCATCGCCTCGGCGGCGTGGCTAGGTGCGCCAATCCCAGCATCCACCACTACCGGAACCTCCGCTTGGTCGATGATGATCTGGATTTGTTCCCGCGTTGAAATCCCCCGATTACTGCCAATGGGAGCGCCGAGAGGCATCACGGTCGCGGTGCCAATCTCTTGCAAGCGTTTTGCAAGAACGGGGTCGGCATTGATATAGGGGAGGACGACGAAGCCCTCCTTGACCAATTGCTCAGCGGCTTTGAGGGTTTCGATCGGGTCTGGCAGAAGGTAGGTGGGATCTGGGTGAATCTCGAGCTTCACCCACTTGGGCAGCCCCGCAGCGGCAGCGAGGCGCGCTAGGCGGACCGCCTCCTCGGCATCCATCGCACCACTGGTATTGGGGAGCAAAAGGTATTTCTCGGGATCGATGAACTCGAGGATATTGGCGAAGGGATCATCTTGGCCGCTGAGATCTGCACGTCTCAGGGCCACCGTGACGATTTCCGTGCCGGATGCAGCGAGGGCATCACTCATAAGCTCGTTCGAGGGGAACTTCCCAGTTCCCAGCATGAGGCGGGAGTGAAACTCACGCCCTGCAATGACCAATGGTGATGCCATGAAGAGATTTTTTAGGAAGGAATGAGGTCCTTGACGGCCTCGCGCTCTTCGCTGAGTTCCGCGACGGAGGCATCCAGCTTAGTGCGGGAAAAATCATCAAGCTCCACGCCCTGCACGATACTCCAGTTTTGACCATCGCTGCGGATCGGCATGGAGGCGATGAGGCCCTCGGGGATGCCGTAAGATCCATCTGAGCAGACGGCCACACTGGTCCAGTCACCCTCAGGAGTGGGAGTGGTGAGCGAGCGGATGGTATCGACCACGCCGTTCGCGGCGGAGGCTGCGGAGCTTTGGCCGCGTGCTTTAATGATCGCCGCGCCACGCTGCTGAACGGTGGAGATGAACTCGCCCTCTAACCAAGCCCGATCACTGATGACCTCGGTAACGAGCTTTCCATCGATCTTGGCGTTGGTGAAATCTGGATATTGCGTGGCGGAGTGGTTCCCCCAGATGCAGAGATTCGTCACCGCGCTATTGTGCACGCCAGCCTTAGCAGCGAGCTGGCTTTTCGCGCGGTTTTCATCCAGCCGAGTCATCGCGAAGAATTGCTCATTCGGGATGCCATTGGCGTTATTCATGGCGATGAGGCAATTGGTGTTGCATGGATTTCCCACTACGAGAGTGCGCACTCCAGAGGCGGCATTGCCAGCAATCGCCTGACCTTGTCCGGTGAAAATTTTCCCATTGATTCCGAGGAGATCAGCCCGCTCCATACCAGCTTTGCGAGGGACCGACCCTACAAGAAGAGCCCAATCCGCGCCGCGAAAGCCTTCGTTAAGATCACAGGTCGGGACGATCTCATTGAGCAGCGGAAAGGCGCAATCGTCCATTTCCATTACGGTGCCTTCTAGAGCACCCATCGCAGGCTCGATCTCGATTAAGCGGAGATTCACGGGCTGATCAGGACCAAACATGGATCCTGATGCGATACGTGTGAGAAGGGCGTAACCGATTTGGCCGGCTGCACCCGTGACCGAAACTGTAATAGGAGCTTTCATATACTAGGTCTCCTTACTCCCCGCGCGCAGCAAGGTCAACGGAATGTCAGGCAGAATTTCCTTAAAGTGGCCAAATCACCGGAATGAGGAAGCTCGCCACGATCCAGAGAATAATCGCCAAAGGGAAACCAGCTCGGAAAAAGTCGACGAATTTGTAGCCCCCAGCTCCATAGACAAAGGTGTTTGTCTGATAGCCGATCGGTGTGGCAAAACTGGCGGAGGAGCCGAACATTACCGCCGCGATGAAAGGCTTAGGATCGACTCCTAATTGAATTCCCACGATGATCCCGAGCGGAGTGAGTAAGGCGGCGACCGCATTGTTACTCACCATCTCAGTCATGACCGCCGCGAGCAGATAAAAGAGTGCAATCAGAAGCCGTGGATCCATCCCTTGCGTAGAGGCCACCATCTTAGAGGCGAGTATTTCAGCCACGCCTGAAAACTGCAAAGCCTGGCCCAGTCCCAGCATCCCAATGATGAGAAAGAGGACCTTCCACTCGATCGCCTGATAGGCCTCCGAGGGATCAATGCAGCCCGTCACGAGGACGAAAACGGCGGCGCCTAGAGCCACCAGCACGATGGGAATCGGCGGGACCATTCCCACGCCAGTCAGTAAGCCCAAGACCATGAAAGCTAAGATCGCCGCAATTGCAATGGGCGCCTTTTTAGAACGGATCGCCATCTCCTTTGGCTCGCTGAGATTGACAAAGTCTTTCAGCGCGAAGAGTTGGGACATGCGCCGAGCCGGGCCCTGAACAAGGAGCGTATCACCAAAGGCTAATTTCACATCCTCGAAGCGCTCTTGGAGATTACGCCCACGTCGATGCACCGCCACGATGATCACGCCGAAGCGTTGTCGGAAATTCAGCTGCTTCAGACTCTTTCCAGCCAAGTCGGAATCCGGGCCGATGATCCCCTCCATCATCACCGCAGACTCCGTCCGCACCCCTTCCAGACCCAGCTGATCTGGCGTCCCCTGCGTAATGCCATCTTGATCAGAAAGCCCCATCAAGTCCCCCAGCCGGCCTTTAATGACAATCTCATCTCCCTCTTCAAAAACCACCTCATTCAGGCTCGTCTGCACCCGCTGACCATCCCGCACCACGTCGATGACCCGCGCCTTCTTCATCTTCTTCAATGAAGACTCATCAAAAGACTGACCGATCAAAAGTGACTCCCCGGACACATAAGCACGCGTGATGAACTCGCGAGAATCCTTGCTATCAATCAGCGCCGCCAAGGTCACCCGATCCGGAAGGAGCTTCTTCCCGATCGTCAGGAGATAGACAAAAGTAATCACCACAAAAACAAGCCCTAATGGCGTGACCTCAAAAAACCCGAAGGCGTAATCTTGATCATAAGAAGCTGCGATGCCCGAGGCCACGAGATTTGTCGAAGTTCCGATAATCGTCACCGTCCCTCCCACGATCGCCGCATAAGAAAGCGGGATGAGATACTTCGACGCCTGCCACTCCTTCCGGCGACAAATCCCCAGCACAATGGGTAGAAAAACCACCACCACCGGCGTATTATTCATAAAGCCCGAGAGCCCCGCCACGATCAGCACCATCATCACCATCATGCGCGTCGGGCTCGTCCCCGCCGTCCGCTCAAACCAATTTCCTAAAACCTCAATCACCCCCGTCCGCTCTAGCGCCGCACTCAGGACGAACATACATGCCACCGTAATCGGCGCGGGATGCGCGAAGACTCGCAACGCGTCCGCATTGAGACGGCGCAAGGCCTCCCTCAGCTCTGCCCCCCCTAAATCAGGCGCAGGGCTCGGCACCGCAATCGGCAAAACCCCGATCAAGACACAAGTCACTAAAGCTCCTAAAGCCACCACCTCCGGCGAGACCCACTCCTTAATAAAACTCGTAAAGACCAAAAGGACGAGTAGACCGAGTGCGATTTGTTGCCAAGTTTCAACCATGGATGTAGAGCGAGCCTATCTACCCGCTGCGGAGATTGTGACTCGTCATCCGCGATCAGGAAACCTTAAATCACCTTCGTGCTGAATCCTCACCTCCCAGCGGCCGCACCCCATCTCGGCCCCAGCCATTCTCGCCAATACCGCGAGCGTTTTGGCCGCCCCTTTCACCAAGCTTGCCTCGAATTCTCCCAAGCACTCTGGCAACAAGGAAAACCCGCCCAAGCGATCCTACAACTCAACAAAGCCGCCATGGTCCCGGATCTCGCCGCCCCCTACTCAGCCCTCGTCTGGTATCTCGCCCAGCGACCACCCGAGCAATTCATCGGGAATCCCGTTCGCCATTTTCAGCACCTCGCCTTCCGCATGTCTGGCCCGCACCGCACACTGCGGACTTGGCGCGCCTGGGCCTGCTTCCACCTCGCCGAGACCATCCTTCCCAAGCTCGACTTCCCCCGTGACTTCCTCCAACTCGAAAAAGAAGCCCTCCAAATCCCTCCTCTCCCGCTCGTAGAAAAAAAATTACCCTCCTGTGACTCATCCGGCTTGTCTGAGGCAAAAGCCCTCGCTAGAACCCTTCCCAAGACGCGCTCATAGCTCAACTGGATAGAGCATCGCACTTCTAATGCGGGGGTTGCAGGTTCGAGTCCTGCTGAGCGTGCCACCTCTTTCTTATGTTCTCCTATGTTCATCGTTTTTGAAGGGATCGACGGCACCGGTAAGTCCACTCAGGTCCAACGGCTCGCCGAGGCTCTCAGGGCTCAGGGCCGCGAGGTCATCACCTCGAAGGAACCCACTGATGGACCTCACGGTAAACGCTTGCGCGACTCCGCCGAGACCGGACGCCTCTCCCCCCAAGAAGAACTCGACCTCTTCCACCAAGACCGCCTCGAGCACGTCGAAGGATTGATAAAGCCCGCCCTCGCCCGTGGCCAAACCGTGATTCTAGACCGCTATTTTTTTTCAACGATGGCCTATCAGGGAGTTCGTGGCTTTGATCCCCTTGAAATCCGCCGTCTTAACGAAGAATTCGCCCCCCTTCCAGACCTCGTCTTCATCTTGGAACTAGACCTCGAAACCGCGCTGGAGCGGATCGGCGTCAGGGATGGACAAGCCAATCAGTTCGAGCAGCGCGAAGCCCTGCAAAAATGCCATGAAGTTTTCGCCTCCCTGCGTGATGACTTCATCCACCGCATCGACGCCCAAAAAAACCCTGAAGAAGTCCACCAAGACATCGTCCAACACCTTCCCCGTTAGCCACTTCACCGCAGTTTCCGAGTGCCGCGCGGAAAGACGAACGAGCAAAAAACCATTCAAGAGGATTCTCTTGTCATCTCTGAGCATTGAGGCGAAAGTATCCCCCTCATGAGTGACGCATACGCAGCCCCAGATTCCACCCCATTTTCTGACTCTCCAGACGCCAGCTCGGCAGCTCAGGATCTCCGTGCCGCCGCAGAAGGCAAGAGCAGCTCTTCTGTCAGCACTATGGCCGAAGAAAAAACAAGCGCCTTAAAAGAAGCCGCTGCCCAAAAGGCCGCTCAAATCCGTGACTTCGCCGGTGAAAAAGCGCAAAATCTAAAAGCTGCCGCCTCTGGCAAACTCGGCTCAAGGATCGACGCAATGCGGGGCGGCGCTGGCGACACCGCCAGCCACCTCAAGGACGCCGCTTCCGAGAGCTGGCAAGACTCCCAAGCCAAAGCGCGTGAACTGCACGAGTCCCTCGAAACCTACGTGCGAGAGAACCCCACCAAGGCCGTTCTCTCAGCCGTCGGAGTCGGCTTCGTCCTCGGGCTCCTCATTCGCCGATAGAACCTTGGCGCATCGATGGATCATCAGGAAAACCACCCCCATTCGCAAGAGCCCTCCACCGCTCCCACTGGATTGAAGGCAGAAGTCAGCTCCTTCTTCAAAGAAGCCTCAGCATACTTACAGCTCAGATCGGAACTCTTCACGATCGAGGCCAAGGAAGCAGGCCAAGTTTACGGTAAAAAATCGAGCCTCGTCCTCCTCTCCGCTGGTCTTCTCCTCATCTCCTACCTGCTGCTTCTTGCTGCCCTCATTGGCATCCTCGCCGCCGCCTTAGATCCCGAGCAAACCCTCACCCTCGCGAATTGGACCGGGGCCAGCCTCATCCTAGCCGCCCTCCATCTCATCCTCGGCTTCCTCCTCTTCAAAAAAGCAAAAAAGATCGGACAAGATCAACGCTTCTTCGAATACACCCGCAACGAACTTCAAAAAGAACAAGAATGGCTGAAGCACAAAAAAAAGCGCTAGTCGCCCAGCTCGCCTTACAACGCTCTGAAATGACTCAAAGCCGCGACTCCCTGCAGTCGGAGCTCTCCGTTTCTACCCAGCTCAAGAAATCCGTCCACACTCACCCGAAGCGCTGGATCATCGGCGGAACCGTCTCCGCCATCGCCTTCTGCCTCGTCTTCCGGCGTAAGAAAATCATCTACACCCATCTCGGGAAAAGACGTGGTCTCGTAGCTCGTTCCGCGCGCCTCGCCTTCGCCTTCGCTCGTCCCGCCCTCACCACCTTGGCCTTAAAATATGCCAAAGATTACGCCGAAGCCCGCTTTGGCCCTCTTCCCTATAATTCCATGCTTGGCGACCCGCCGCAAAAGTGATTTTTCTTCTTGGTCAATCTCCCCTCCACCTTCTCTCCCTCCTCCTTTTTTCCTTTTCTAAAAATCACACAAACAATCCATGTCAGAACACGAAGTCCTAGCTCACGTAGACGAGTACCTAAAAATCGGGATCGAATACGAATGCTCCGATATCCACCTCCCCACCGGCTACCCACCTGCCTGGCGGCGCTTCGGCAGCCTTAGCCCCATTTGGGACACCCACGCCCCTCTCACCGCAGAAGATACCGAGCGCCTCGCACGCTCCTTTCTGAACGATGAACGCTGGGAGCATCTGAATAAAATCGGTGATGTGGACTTTGCCTACGCTAACGACTTCGGCCGCTTCCGTGCCTCAGTCATCAAGCAGCGCCTCGGCTACGAGATCGTCTTCCGCATCATCTCTACCAATATCCGCACCATGGAGGACCTCGGCCTCCCCATCGAGCACATCAAGCCCCTCACCCGTTATCAAAATGGCCTCATCTTGATTACCGGATCCGTCGGCTGTGGCAAATCCACCACCATGGCCGCGCTCGTCGACTTCATTAACAAAGATCGTGAAGATCACATCCTCACCTTAGAAGACCCCATCGAGTATGTCTTCGAGTCGGCCGGCTGTCACGTCAACCAGCGCGAAGTCGGCGCCCACACCGAATCCTTCCCAAAGGCCCTGCGCGGAGCCCTGCGAGAAGATCCCGATGTCATCATGGTGGGTGAAATGAGAAACCTCGAGACCATTCAGCTCGCCCTCACCGCCGCCGAAACCGGGCACCTCGTCCTCGCCACTCTTCACACTGGGAATGCCCCACGCACGCTGGACCGTGTCTTAGATGTCTTCCCCGTCGACCAGCGTGACCAAATCCGCATCATGGTCTCAGAATCACTCCGTGGAGTCATCTCCCAGCAGCTCGTTCCCCGCGCAGACGGCACCGGCCGCGCCATGGCTCTAGAACTCCTCGTCAACACCGCCGCCGTTGCCGCCACCATCCGCGATGGCAAAACATTCATGCTTCCCGGCATCATGCAGACCGGTAAAAACGTCGGCATGATCACGATGGATGAGTCACTCCGGAATCTCTACACGCAGGGACTCATCACTCAGGAAGAGACCCTCTACCGCTGTGAAGATAGCCAGCAAATGAAGCTCTTCTTCCAATCATAATTCTCCCTCTTTAAAAAAAATCTCCCACCTTCCTTCGCATGGCTAAAATTGATCGTCTTTTCCAATACCTCGTCACCTCTGGTGGCTCTGACCTCCACCTCTCTGAAGGCTCCCCTCCGAAGGTCCGCGTCCACGGCGGAGTCTCCGCAATTCCTGATGAGCCCGTCCTAGAAGGGCAAGAATTCCAAGATCTCCTCGCCGAGATTTGCGAACCCGGGCCCTTTGAAAAATATCTCGAAAGTGGTGACCTCGACTTCGCCTACGAGATGAATGAAGAGTCCCGCTTCCGCTGTAATTTCATGAAGCAGCAAAATGGCCTCGGAGCCGTCTTCCGCCTCATCCCCACCGAAATCGCCTCGATTGAAGATCTCAATCTTCCTCCCGTGATCAAGGAATTCGGCCACATGCGCTCCGGTCTCGTCCTCGTGACTGGACCCACCGGCTCAGGGAAATCCACCTCGCTGGCGGCCCTCATCGACTACATCAATAGCAACTTTAACCGTCACATTATCACGATCGAGGAGCCCATCGAGTTCGTCCACAAGAGTAAAGAGTCCATCATCACTCAGCGCGAAGTGCCGATTCAGACCCCTGAGTTCTCAGATGGTCTGCGCGCTTGCCTTCGTGAAGATGCCGATATCGTCCTCGTCGGTGAGATGCGGGACCTTGAGACCATCTCACTTGCCCTGACCGCGGCTGAAACCGGCCTCCTCGTCTTTGGCACCCTGCACACTAACAATGCTCGTAAGACGGTTGACCGGATCATCGATGTCTTCCCCGCCGATCAACAATCACAAGTCCGCACGATGCTTGCCGCCTCTCTGCGTGGCGTGGTTGCCCAGCTCCTCTGTAAGCGGACTGATAAGCCTGGTCGCGTCGCCGTGAATGAGATTCTTTTCGCCACTCCAGCGGTCGCCGCCATCATCCGGGAAGGCGCGACTCAAAAACTCTATGACGTCATCATCGGAGGCAAGGCCCTCGGCATGCAGTTCATGGATGATGCAATTTTTGAAAAGCTCGAAGCTGGGATGATTTCTCCACAGGAAGCTTACATGAAATCGATCGAGAAAAGCCGCTTTGCCCCCTTCCTTCCTGAGGAAGACAAAGCCCTCGCTAACTCCGCGGGCGGTTAATGGAAAAGGCCACTTCCTTGAGAAGGGGCAAAAAAACCACAAACCTGATCTCGCCCTCGTAAGATCTTTGCGGATCTTGTAGGACCTCATGATCACCGAGACACGTTGACCTCGACTTTGAGACGGTAAAATCTCTGAGCGTTCTCGGGAAGCGGCAAACGGTGTTGGAAGGTTCTGAGCACGCTTCCGCTCGCATTCTCGGCGCTAGAACTAGGCGGGGGTAATTCTGTGAATTGCTCACTCACCTCCTCCCAAGAAACAAGATCGAGCGAGGACTCAATCAAGCGTGATATCCCTAAAGCAGTGGGGTCAGAACGATAGCTAAAGGTCGGATAACGTAGACCCTCACTTTCTAAAACTCCCGCAAAGGCAATCGCTTCAGTCCGCTCCAGTTCACTAGTTCCAGCGGCGAACTCTAAAAGCGCTGAGAGGCCATCGCCATCAAGGTCCGCATCCGGATCTCCCGCAAAGAACCTCGCCTGATCGGCAGCTCCCGGGCTGCCCCCAGCCAGGAAGCTGGCACGCCAACTCCCAGCCTCCGTGGCCGCGTCAGATGAAGCGGCGTAATCCTCCGGATTTATAAAAACAAGACTGCGGCCCTCGGTATCAGCACTCGTCGGCCACGGATCTTTATCATTATAAGTGAACTCGAGAATGGTGCCGCCTTGAGCATCTTCCAGCTTGATCGTTTCCCCGCCATTGCTAAGGCTGGAGTCATTTGCAAAGACCCCAGCAATCGCGAGTCCACTTCCATGGGCTGCCTCGAAGGCCGCGACATCTTTCACCACGAGCAGCCGCTCCCCAGGACCCAAGGAGCGGATCGCAGCTTCGCTAAAATCGAAGGAAATCCCCTTGGTAAAGCTGACCCCCGTGAGATCAAGAGTGACCGAGTCACTGATGTTCATCAGCTCGATGTATTCCGCTAGGCCATCGGGCTCTGGATGATACATCAGCTCGCTAATCAAGAGAAATTGCTGAGCCTCTGAAGGATCACCCAAGAAGCGATCAAGAGAGTTCACACTTCCGCTCGGGTCAATCAGTTGCAGAGTCTCGCCAAAGCTCGAAAGATGACCTCGGTAACCTTCCACAACATACAAACCCTCGCCGCCTTTAGGGCTCGCGGCACGGGCGCGGAAGCTTTTCGCAGTCGGCGTGAGATACAATGATGAGTTTGCAGGAATCACGGTGCCCGGGGGCAATGTCATGCGAATCCCTCCCGCAATCTCCCAGTCTGAGAGATCCACCGCGATGGAATTACGATTCACCAGTTCCACATACTCCTGATCTTGGTCACCCGATGCAGGGTTAAAATCGATCGCGCCGAACTCGATGAGCGGCTCTAAACTACTCGCGGCTTCACGCACTCCACCGAGCAACTCAGCCACGATCAAAAAATCATTACTCGCGGCCGAGACGTTCATGCCGTGAATCGCTAAGATGTTCCTCCCCCGCACCAGCTTGGCCAAGTGAGCGCTCACATCAAAACTCTCAAACTCCTCCGGAACAGCCTCATTACTACCGCTAGCGACCGAGTCCCACTGAGCTGAGGCTGGGGCATGAATCTCGTGAATTTTCTCCCCATTTAAGTAAGCCACGAAGCCGTCATCATACTGCATTCGTAGTCGTAATTGCTGAAAAAGACTGGGGTCATCGAGCTCGAACTCGATGCGCAGATAGATCCCCGGACGCAGCACCGCCCCCGTCATCTCGGCGGCCGTGTTCCTACCAATGAGCGGGAGATACTTGGGGCCACGATCAAATCCCACTCCCATCGTTCCCGCAAGCCAGCCTGAGTCATCATAATCTGGGCGCATCCAGCTCCCATCCTCCGTCCCATCGATCGGGACTCGGAGCCGAACCGCAGTGTCTGCCTCCACGAAGAGAGTCTCCGTAAAAACGGGCTCAGCCTCCTGCGCATCCGGAATGAGAGGACTACTTTCGATAAAATCTCGACGCCCCGGTAGGTATTCGTTTTTAAAACGATCCACCGCTTCTTGCATCGTCTCCACCTGAGGGTCTGAGTTGAGGTAGGGCACTAAGTTCGTGCCGCGGGTGAAGTCATTCACCCCATCTCCCAGATCAATCCAGGAGCCCCATCGCTCGAAATCTAATTGGGCATCTGAGGGGCTCACCTCGGGTGGGTCAATTAGCGCCAAGATTTCATCGAGCCGCGTCTCATAGAAACGCTCCTCATACGGCGTCTCCTCGGTGTTTAAAAAACGATCTGCGAGGGTCCGAATCCGCCGGTGAATCATGCTGCGGATCTCTGGGCGATCCCACATGATGTCGAGCAGATCGATCACCGTCCCATGCTCAATCACGCCAGTCGTGAAAAGTTGGTTATCGAAGTATTCATCCGTGAAATTCCACCGCCTCCCCTGCGAGAGATCGAGATCCCAAGGCAAAATACTCCACTCGTCACTGCGGCCAGAATCGCGGTAAAAATACCAATTTTTACTCTGGAGATCAGTCTCCCGAATGATCGAGTAAGCCGCCGCCAAATTGACCATCCGAGAGATGCTGACATTGTCGTAAATGAAGTCCCACTGTGCTTGCGAATTCCGAGGATTCGCGTGGAGGCCATTGATAAATTCGCGGAAGTCATCGCGATTTTCCTCTCGGCGATTTTTCTTCTCAGCGGCTCGGTCGGCATTCTTGTTGCCTTGCGCATCTAGGGTATCATCGTTGGTGAGGCGATTCACATCGAAGGGTTGAAGGCGAATGTTATAGATCTTATAAAGCGCCCCTTCTGGGTTTAAACCGGCTCTTTCTAGATAAATTTCATCCGGATCTTCCATGAAATCTAAAGTCCCAAAAAACTCGCCATTTCGCTGCACCCGAACCGTGAAGGCCTCATGTGCAGGCACCCCAGCCTCTCGCATAATTTCCCAAGCGAGCATGTGCCTCGCCTTTGATTTATCAGCCCAGTTCGTGAGCAAATCCATATCTTTGACCCGCTGCTCACCGATCCTCCAGCGGAATCGTTGCGTCTTATTGAAGTCGATATTGAAACTCTTTTTCAGGAAAAGCGGACCGGCGGTTGACTGCCCATGCCTGTTAAAGAAAACATTATCATAGAGTTCTCCGAGAAAGAAAAGTGCGCCCCGGGTCCCCTCCCGCGTCTCAGAAGCTCCCGGGTTTTCGATGAATTTTTCCACGACTGGCAATAAGCTATCGACCGCAGAATCCACCGCGACCGTGCCCACGTATTGGTGGGAGTCTGACGGATCCTTAAAGGGCGGTTCCCGACTCTGATTACCAGCGTCATCCTCCGCCTCAATTCGCCAACGGATCATCTCGCCCTCTTCAAATTCCGTTCCCGGAATGATGGCCGAAAAGAGGCCGTCTCCCGCGACAAGATCTGGAGTGACGCCATTATCAGCCATCGGAACGGCCTTTTCTGCTCCGAACATCACGCGGTAATGCATCACGGCCGCCGCCACTCCGGAGAGAGAGCTGGCGAACCGCGCGGTGATCAACACATCCTGACCCGCAAGCGGTCGAGTAAGATTCTCCGTCACGCCCAAGAAAAGCGGCCCCGCTGCTTGCCCTCCGGAATTCGCTACCCCGGGCGATGGGGCATTGAAAAAAACATCGCGTGAAACTCCGCCTTCCATGATCAGGCCAAAGGAAACATCATCAGATTGCTCCGGATAGACCGGGCTGAACTCAGTGAGCATCCCGCTCGGGCCCGAGAAGCCCAGATAGCCGCCACTCGCAGAAAGGCGGAAAGTTGTATGAAGTTCGCCACTCGGGCTGACGCGATTTTTGCCAGAAGCAAAAACCACAAGATACTCACCCGGCTCTATCATTCTCGCGGGGAATTTCCAGGCGCTCGGATCATCTGCCTCGTCGCTCAGCGAGTAGCCTTCAAGACTCACCGAACGAGCCGTAGGATTATGAATTTCGATCCAATCGGAAAAATCCCCATCCTCATCCCGAATCCCGCTCTCATTCGCGGCCAGAAACTCGCTCATGCGCAGCTCTCCAGTAAGTGGCACGATGCCCCCCGCAAGGCCAAGCAGTAAAAGGAACTTTCTAAGATGAACGATCATTGCAATTTTGTGCAAATATAGACACGGAATCATAGCCCGTCCAGCGAAAGCTTTTCCTCCACCAAAAAGAAAGCCACTCTTGAGCAAGACTCCAGTCTCCGATAGGCTCTCCTGCACATGAGCGATTCCACTCCAGAAGCCGAAGGCGAAGCCCCAGATCCACGCTTCGCCGCATTCGTCTACTTTCAGGCCCAGAACGGGGGCCTCTTCCTCGGGAAAATCCCAAATCCGGCCACCGGCGAAACGAGTGTGAATATTCGGGCCGCCAAAAGTGTCGTAGAATCCCTAGAAATGCTCTTCGATAAAACAAATGGGAATTTGAACCCCGCTGAGCAAAAACTCCTCACTCTCGCAGTGGAAAATCTCCGGAAACTATTCGACGAAATCTCCGCATCTCACGCAGATCCCACCGAAGCATGAAGACCTTTCCTCTTGCCAATTTCACGGTCGGCTCCGGTGATCCTTTTTTCATCCTCGGTCCTTGCGGGCTCGAGAGTGAAGACTTCGCTTGGCGCATGGCTCGCTCTTTAAAAGAAATCGCCGATCGCCTCGAAATCAAATGGGTCTTTAAGGCCTCCTATGACAAAGCGAACCGCACCTCGGTGGACTCCTACCGTGGCCCCGGCGTTGAGGAGGGCTGCCGCATCCTTGGCGAAATCGGGCAAGAACTTGGCATTCCCGTCACCACTGATGTCCACAGCCCAGAGGAAATCACAGTCGCCGCAAAAACGGTCGATCTCTTACAAATCCCCGCCTTTCTTTGTCGGCAGACCGATCTCCTCGCCGCCGCCGCCAAAAGTGGCCGCCCCGTCAATATCAAGAAGGGCCAATTCCTCGCACCTTGGGACATTAAGCCCATCATCGGGAAAATGGAGCACTTCGACTGCCAGCACTTCGCCATCACTGAGCGCGGCAGCACCTTCGGTTATAATAATCTCGTCGCTGACATGCGGGCACTCCCTTGGATGAGAGCGCAAGGCGTCCCTGTCATCTTTGATGCCACCCACTCCGTGCAACGCCCCGGTGGCGATGGCGGGACCACTGGCGGAGATGGCATCCTCGCGCCAGTCCTCGCTCGCTGTGCCGTAGCCGCTGGCGTAGACGGCGTCTTCATGGAAGTGCATGAAAACCCCGCGAAGGCCCTCTCGGATGGGCCAAACCAAATCCCCCTCGCCGAAATTGAGAACATCCTAAAGAAGCTCCTCGCTGTTCACCGTGCCGCCCACTCTGACTCATGAACTTGCGCCCCCGCCACCTCTTCTCATTTCTCATCTGGAGCAGCGCCGCCCTTCCACTCAGCGCGCAGAAGGATGTCCTTCCGCTTTCACCGACTGAAGAGCAAAAAGAGAAAGAGCAAAAAGAGAATGAAGACGCCCGCTTCCGCATCCCCCTCGGGGCTGTCGTCTCTGATGTCACCCTCCCCTACTACGGAAAAAACAAGCAACCCATCTCCCTCCTCACCGCCGAGGAAATGAGAGTCGAGGGAGCAGATCCCAGCCTCAATCCGGAGCTAGATTCCACCGAAGTCCAGCGGCTCAACGGCAAGGGACTAAAGCTCTGGCTCTTCGATAAGCAAGGACTCGTCAAAAGCACCACCACCATCCCTAAGGCCCAGTATCACGTCAAAGAGGAGCGCATCATCACCTCCGGTAATCTTGTCATGAAGGGGGCTGATAATAAGTTTTCCACTCATTCACAAGGCGCTATTTTCACTCTTAAAACCGGCCAAGTCCTCCTTCTAGGGCCAGGCTCCACCCGCCTTTCTCTTCCTCAAAAAAAAGAAACCTCCATGAATCTTCGCCCGCTCAGCCCGCTTCTCCCCCTCAGCGCCCTCATGCAAGTCCTCATAGCTGCCCCCCCGGAGATCGACCCACAGCACCTTGAGAAGTTCGAAGAAGCCGTTGCCTCGGCACGCTTGCCAGAAACGAATGCCCAGCAAAGATTCGCGGACGCCGAGCTCCAAAACGCGGCCCTTGCCAAACGCCTCGCAGAATACCTTCTCCAAGTCGGTAAAACGGAGCTCCTCACCCAAATTGCGGACCCTCCCGTGACCGAGCCGGACCCCTTCGATGCCCCCTTTGACTTCGGTCCCTCCGATATCTCCATCGAGTTTGATAAAGGGGCCTACTTTGATAGCGAAACGCTAGAAGTCGCCTACTTTGGAAACATCAAAGTCGAGGGCCTCGGCCTAAAAATGACCTGCAATAAAGACCTCAAAGCGATCTTCCATCCCCCCGCTCCCAAGAAACAGAAAAAGAACGCGCCGAAAAAGGATGAAAAGAAAAAGGACGACTCCCCCATGCAGAATTTCAGCGGCTTTGGGGACCTGAAGCAAGTCACCGCGAACGGGCGTATCCGCCTCGAAGGGACCGATAAAGAAGGGAAAAAATTCTACCTCCGCGGGGATCGGGCCCTCTTTGAGAGCGACCCTAAGAACCCGCAAAAAGAAGGTGTCATCACGCTACGCGGGGACCGCCTCTCCTTCATCAAAGGCGATCCGCTTAACAAAGACTCAGAAGAGCCCATCATCCGCGGCGATGCCACTACCAAGAATGCTTGGGCCATCGTCAGCATCAAGCAAGGACTCGACCCCAGCAAATCAGACGTCTCCGTGCAGTTCAGCCAAGGAAACTTCAAGATTGGCGTGATCAATCGCAAGAAGAAATAAATGAGCGATCAGCCCAGATCATCCGCCAAAGAGCCCCTGCTCGATGTCGCCGGCTTACAGAAATCATACGGAGGCCGCCGAGTCGTCGATGAAGTTCGCCTCCAAGTCAAACCAGGAGAAATCGTAGGCCTCCTCGGCCCGAATGGGGCCGGGAAAACGACCACTTTTTACATGGTCGCAGGCCTCGTCCGCCCTGACCACGGACGCGTCTGCTTTCAAGGCCAAGAAATCACCCGCCTCCCCATGCACAAGCGTGCTCAGCGCGGCATGGGCTACCTGCCGCAGGAGGAATCCATCTTCCGTAAGCTCAGCGTCGAAGATAATCTTCTCGCCGTCCTCGAAACGCGGCAGGGGCTCTCCCGCCATGATCGCCAAGCCAAGGCCCAAGAGTTACTCGAGCGCTTCGGCATCCAGCACGTTCGTAAATCGCTCGCCCTCGCTCTCTCCGGCGGAGAGAAGCGCCGCCTCTCACTCGCTCGCTGCCTCTGCACCGAGCCAAAGCTCCTCCTTCTCGATGAGCCCTTCGTCGGCATTGACCCCATCGCGGTCCAAGAAATCCACACCATCATTCGGGAACTCCGTGACCAAGACGGACTCTCCATTCTCATCACCGATCACCAAGTCCGAGAAACTCTCGAAATCGTCGACCGGGCCTCCCTCCTCGTGGAAGGAAAAGTCATGATCGAGGGCTCATCTGATGAGCTGGTCAATGACGAGACCGCTCGCCGACTCTATTTTGGCGCAGACTTCCGCTTTTAGCATCGTCAAAGGCGTTTATATTATTTTCATCCCCCCCATCATCGTGAAAAAAACTAGGCAGATAAAAGTTCTCAGCTTCCTCACCATTCTTGTTGGCGTCCTCTTGATCTTACTCTTCATGAAGCGCCAAGGCTTCTTTAAAGACCCCGCCATTGCACTGCGGGAATTAAAGAAGCTTGAAATCCCAGCCACCCCAGAGCGTGTCCGCGAAGCGGCCCAGAAAGGCGAGGCCCAGATCCTCTCAGCTCTCGGTCGCGCGGAGGTCGACTTCTTAGAAAGCGATGAAGCCGGCAAAAACGCGCTACACCTTGCCCTCCACGCGGACCAGCGCGAGATCCTCCCCATCATCGAGCAATACGGCATGTCCGTAAATCAATCAGACAAGGGTGGCCTCGTCCCCATGTGGTATGCTTTAGAAAAAGAGGATAGCGGTCTCGCCACCTGGCTCGTAGAGCGCGGTGCGGAAGTGGATTTCCAAGTTGGCCCAGAAGTCGCCGTAGTGAATTACTATGACAGTAATCGCTGGGAGGACTTCGGCTTCCTCCTCGATCACGGCGCTGAGGTGAATGTCACCGGAACGGATCGTGAGCCCCTTCTTGGCCGAGCCATCAGGGACGGGAAAACCCCATGGGTCCAGCGCCTCCTCCACGCCGGAGCTGACGCCAATGTAAGCTCAGCACACGGAGAGCCGCTCGTCGCCAAGGCCCTAGAAATGGGCCGCTCAGACCTCGTCATCGAGCTCCTCGAAGCCGGAGCTAATCCCAATACCCGCACCCAATTAGGCGAACCCCTTCTGCTTGATACGATCTTGCGCTGGGAGCAAATCGGCCTGGACGAGGTGCAAGCCGAGGCAGTCGTCGCCTCCCTTATTAAGAACCAGGCCGACCTCGAGTCCCCCCACCTAGGAGGGCTCCGCCCGCTGCAAGCCGCCATCCTTAAAAAGTTCTCCGGCGCTCAAAAACTCCTCCTTCCTAAGGTTCGCTCAGTCGAGGGCTGCCTCGGCCTTGCGATGCGCAGCGAGAATTATGAAATCATGCACGGCCTCCTAGAGCGCGGCGCCGATCCGAATGAAATGGTAAACGGAGAGCCCATCCTCTTTCCCATGATCAAAATGGGCCAAGTCGCCGTCGTCGATCAACTCATCAGCAGCGGAGCCTCCTTAGAAGTCCTCGGTTTGCAGGGCCAAAGACCGCTGGTCACCGCGTTGGCCGCCGGCCAGCCAGAAGTCGCGCTCGCCATGCTCACTCACGAGAGGAAACCACAGCTCGATGCCCACATGGAATTCCCCGTAAGCGAATCTTTCCGTGACCTCTTTTCTCGGAAAGGCCTCTTCGATTGGTATTGCCGGAATGAGCGGGAACTCCAAGCGATTCACGTCGCCGTGATGCGCCGCCAGCTGCCCGTGGTGAAGCAACTCCTTGCCCTCGGAGCAGACAAATTCGCAAGCACCAAGAATAAGGTCTTCCCCATTCAAATGGCAGCCGCCAACGCCGACATCAAGATGCAGCAACTCCTCATCGGAGTCCCCTATGAAGATGATCAGCAGGAGCGCAACTTCATCATCGATCTCTCCGAACAGAAAGTGTACTACTACAAGGGCGGGAAGGTCATGAAAACCTCCCGCATCTCATCTGGCCAAAAGGGCTTCCGCACTCCCACCGGAAATTACGTCATCACAGATAAGACAAAGAATAAGGTCTCTAACATCTACCGCGATGCCGATATGCCCTACTTCCAGCGCTTTAGCTGCAGCCCCATCGGCTTTCACGAGGGATACACCGGCTCACGATACGCCTCACACGGCTGCA
The DNA here is from genome assembly GCA_937944055.1 of uncultured Verrucomicrobiales bacterium. Classification (GTDB taxonomy): domain Bacteria; phylum Verrucomicrobiota; class Verrucomicrobiia; order Verrucomicrobiales; family Akkermansiaceae; genus SW10. The sequence continues at coordinate 21,873 of CALDZJ010000029.1, forward strand.
TCCGCCTCCCCATGTCCGTTGCTAAATACTTTTGGGGACAGACCAAAATCGGGGACCGCGTCACGATCCGCAAGTGATCGCAGCCCAAGCTCAGGCTCAGATCCGTAAATTAACCAGATCACGTAGCACCCGATCCGCTCCACAATCCGCCAGTGCCCTCTCATCAAAGGCTCCGGTAGCAACCGCCCAGCAACGGGCTCCGAAGGCATGGGCGCAAGCGACATCCTTCGGCGTATCGCCAATCACTAAAATCTCCTCAGCTGAGAAACGCATCCCAGTAGCCGCTTCTGCTCGCGCAAGCGCGATCGGTCCCAGTCGATTGCGATCCCAGTGATCATCCCCGTATGAGCCGAAGGAGAAGTAATCGGCGATCCCATAGTGTTGGCATTTCAGCTCCGCACCCTTTGCGATATTTCCGGTCATCAAACCCAGCTGATGTCCCTCAGCTTCGAGCGTCTTAAGTAGATCCGGCACCCCAGGCAGCAAGCGCCCCGCAAAAGAAGATTCTTTCAGATTCCTAGCTAATTGGGGAAGATAGATCTGATAGAATTGCCTTTCCAATTCCGCATCAAAGGGCTTTTGAAAATGCTCAAAGAGCCCCCGAACAATGCCCCCATCAGTGCTCCCTGCCAAATCCAAGGGCGGACCCTCTCGGCCGAAGACCTCCAGCACCGCCCCGTTTAAGGCACCCATCCCAGCCCCTCCGGTATCAACAAGAGTCCCGTCGATATCGAAGAGAATGAGCATGGGAGAACCTCAGAGCTGATCCTATTCCTCCGCCGCATCGAGAGTCTCATCTTCCTCAGACTGCTCGATCTCATCAGAGTCATCAAACTCGTGATCCTTCGCCTCGTCTTCGTGAATGAGCTCCCCGTGGGAAAGCATAAACTTACGCACTCGCTTCTCAGGCGCGATTGGAGAGAGAACCATCCCGATCGCACGCCCTGCTAACTTAGGAGACATGTCCACATGAGACATCCCAGCCAGATCATCCTTCACTCGGTCCATCACCTCGAAGCCAATATCGCGGTGAGCATTCTCACGACCACGGAACTGGAGTTGAACGCGCACTTTGTTCCCCTCATCGAGGAATTTTTCAGCACGGGCGCATTTGATATTATAGTCATGCTCCTCCGTGCGAACGCGGAATTTCACCTCTTTCATCTTCACTGGACCCTTACTCTTCGAGGTCTTCTTCAGCTTAGATTGCTCATACTTATACTTGCCGTAGTCGACAATTCGGCAGACCGGAGGATCAGCCTTCGGCGCAATCTCGACGAGATCAAGCCCGACTGATTTCGCCTTCTCAATCGCCTCTTGCGGGCTCATGACGCCGAGTTGCTGGCTGTCCTCGCCGTAAACAACGCGGACTTTAGGAGCACGAATACGATCGTTCACCCGGGTCATATCCCGACGTGCTCTTTTGAACTTCTTCTTTTTCTTAGCTATGGTTTTAGCGGGTTGTGGTTGGTTTTGATGCTGAAAGGGAGAACCCTTTTAGGCATCGAGAGGAAATGTCGCCCGAATTAGGGCACATGCAAGAGTCATCTCTCATCCTTTCAAGAAAGGTGTGGATGAGGGCCGCTCATCAAAGGGAGCGGCCGGAGATGTCTTGGGAAATCTGAGTAACGAAATCATTCGTGGGAATACTGCCGAGATCGCCTCGATCCCGATGGCGCACGCTCACGGATTTTTCCTCCACTTCGCGTGCTCCTAGAACTGCAAGATAGGGAATCCGCTCCATCCGAGCAAGACGAATCTTAGCCCCTATTTTATCTCCGGCATGGTCCACCGTGACGCGCACCCCTGCTTCCGCGAGTTGTTTGGCGAGCTCATTGGCCTCAGCCTCGAACTTTTCTGAAATTGGCAAAACCCTCACCTGCTCGGGAGCGAGCCACGTAGGGAACTTCCCTTCGAAATGCTCGATCAAAAGTCCCACAAAGCGCTCTAAAGAACCGAAGGGTGCGCGGTGAATCATGACCGGACGATGGCTCTTGTTATCAGAACCCACGTAACTCAGATCAAAGCGCTCCGGAAGATTGTAGTCCACCTGCACTGTTCCCAGCTGCCAATCGCGGCCAATCACGTCCTTCACCACGAAGTCGATCTTTGGCCCGTAAAAAGCAGCCTCCCCGGGCTCCTCGGTGTAGTCGACTCCCAGAGTCTGCACCGCCTCACGCAGTGCAGCTTCGGCCTTATCCCAGTTTGCGGGATCACCGACGTATTTATCGCTATCAGGATCACGCAGAGAAAGTCTTACTCCGTAGTCAGTCATCCCGAGAGTGCTGAGAACTTTTTTCACAAGCCCAAGGCAACCTTGAATCTCCTCCCCCACTTGTTCCGGCGTGCAGAAAAGATGCGCATCATCTTGCGTGAAGCTTCTGACCCGCGTCAGCCCGCCTAGCTCGCCAGACTGCTCCCAGCGATACACCGTGCCGAACTCCGCAAGACGCACCGGCAAATCACGATATGAACGATGCTCGCTATCAAAAATCTTAATATGATGCGGGCAGTTCATCGGCTTCAAAAGGAAGCCCTCAATCTCACCGCTCGAAATAAAGTTCAGCAAATCACTACACTTCGCCCCCTCATCGGCCAGCTCCTTCATCGCATCCCGCTCCACGATTGGCGGGAATTGGCTATCCTCATAATAAGGGAAATGGCCCGAGGTTTTGTAGAGATCCAGCTTTCCAATGTGCGGCGTGAAGACTTGGAAATACCCCTGCTTATCTAATTCCTCCGTGATAAAGTCCTGCAACTCGCGGCGAATGATCCCACCCTTCGGCTTCCACAGCGGAAGCCCCTGGCCCACCGACTCATCGAAGGTGAAAAGATTCATCTCTTTACCAAGGCGGCGATGATCACGCTTCTTCGCTTCTTCTAAACGCTCTAAATGCTCCTCGAGCATCGTCTTATTTTTAAAGCAAGTTCCGTAAATCCGCTGAAGCGACTGCTGGTCCTTATCTCCCTTGTAAAAGGCACTCGCCACCGACATTAACTTAAAGGCCTTACAATTTCCCGTTCGGCCCACGTGAGGCCCCGCACAGAGATCCCAAAAGTCCCCGTTCTTAAAAATCGAGATTTCCTCACCCTCCGGAATGTCATTGAGCAAATCAACTTTGAAAACGGACTCCACCTCACGCTCCGCGACCGATGCAAGACGGCCCGATTTTGCCAAAGCCATCGCCTCATCACGAGACAGCACCATGCGCTCGAACGGGGCATTTTCCTTCACCACCTTCTTCATTTCCGCCTCGATCTGGGCAAAGTCATCGGGCGTGATCCGGTGCTTCAAATCGACATCGTAATAAAAGCCTCCCTCTACCGGAGGACCCGCCGCAAATTGCGCATCAGGCCAAATCCGTGAAAGCGCCGTCGCAAGCACGTGAGCACAAGAATGACGCAAGCGCTCCAAATCTGACATCTGGT
>CALDZJ010000030.1 GCA_937944055.1 uncultured Verrucomicrobiales bacterium
TTCATCATGGATCCCGAAGATTCTCTCAGCCTCGACCACGGCATTCCAGCTCCTGAGACCTACCTCCCGGGGAGCCCACTCTGGTTTTGGTGGCTCATGGCAGCGGGAATCTTTCTCCTCCTCATCTTGGCCTCCTTTCTCTACCGCGCCTTTCGGAAAAAAACACTCCCGCCTCTCCTTCCCCCTCCTCACGATTTTTACGCCGCAGCGGCACTTCGCTTGCGCGAGCTAGAGGCCGGGTGTGATTCCCGTCCCCTCTCCGAAATGGCTGCTGATTGCTCGCTTACGATTCGTGCTTATTTAGCGGACTCCTTGTCAGAGCCTGCTCTTTACGAAACGGTCGAGGAATTTAAAGCCCGCCAAGTCGAGCTCCCTCGTGAAGCAGAGACGCTTCTAACCAGCCTCAATGACGTGAAATACGCACGCTCCGCTATCGATCCCGCGCGCGCGCGCGAGTTTATCGACCACTCAAAGCAGTGTCTCGAAACGATTCACACAGCCCAAAATCTGAAGGCATGACTCTCTTTGATGATTACGTCTTAGCGGAGCCTTGGTGGCTCCTCCTCCTTCTCGCAGTCCCTCTTTTAATCCTCCTCGGCTACCGTGAGGGATCGCGCAGCTGGATCATCTACCCCACGCTGCGCGTCCTCGGCACGCTCGGGCGTAGGCCAGAGGATCGCGCCTTTCGTCTCGCACCACTCATCCTCCCCTTCATGCTCATCCCTGCGATCATTGCGATGGCTCGGCCACAGGAGGCCAAGAGCCGCAGCTCGCGGACCGCAAGCGGGATCGATATCATGATCGCGCTCGATGTCTCATACTCGATGTCTACCGCAGATTTCTATGATTCCACCGCGCGGATGAGGCGGCCTGAGCGCCGGATTGAAGCCGCTAAAAAGATCATCAATGAATTCATCAAACGCCGCCCTGATGACCGCATCGGGATCGTCAGCTTTGCGGCACGCCCCTACACCGCGGCCCCGATCACGCTCGATCATCAGATCTTAGAACTCACCCTTCGAGACATCGCGCTTGTCAACAGTCGCACAGAAAGCGGGACCGCAATTGGCAGTGCCATCATGGCGGCCGGTGAGCGGCTTGAAAACCTCAAGCGCGATGACGAAGAGGCAAAGCAGAAGGAGGGAAAACCGAAGAGTAAGATCGTGGTTCTCGTCACTGATGGAGCCAGTAATTCTGGGCAACTCTCGCCCAGTGAAGCGGCAGGAATCGTTGCAGATCTCGAAATTAAAATCTATCCGGTCGCGATCGGAACCCCCCAAGGCCGCCTCAACGGGCTCGCCACGGGGCAGGAGTTCGATACCGAAACGCTTAAAAAAATCGCCGAAATCACGAAAGGGGATTTTTACCGAGCGCTCGACTACACCGGACTGCGTGAAGCATTTAAAAGCATCGATGAACTTGAGAAAACGGAAGTGAAACGCAACACCTGGATTGTCCGCAAGGAACTGTATCCTTACTTCATCGCTCCCTCGCTTTTTCTAATCTTCGGCTTCCTCGTCTTCTCCGCCTTTAACCCTCCCCCCATGCCGTGAGATTGAATAGTCCAGAATGGCTTCTCTGCCTCCTCGCTTTACCTCTGCTCGCCCTCGTCGCCTACTTGATCCGCCGGAGACGTGGGGCGCGTTGGCAGAAATTGCTCGCAGCCCGCTTACGTGGCCGCCTCAGTCAGGCGCGCCCGTCTTGGATCGATTTCACCTCACTCGGGCTAGCTCTCCTTGGCTTGGCCGGATTAATCATCGCGATGGCCCAGCCCGAGTCGGGAGAAGAATGGATCGAGGTCGAAAGTGAGGGCCGTAATATTCTCTTCTGCATCGACATTTCCCGCAGCATGCTCGCAGAGGACGTTCAGCCAAATCGCCTACAAGCCTCGCGGGCCGCTGCTCTAGAAATTTTAGAACGCTTCCCGAATGATCGAGTCGGGGTTCTGCTCTATGCTGGGGAGAACTTGATACAATCTCCCCTCACGCTCGATCACGGCTTCGTGGAGCAGACTCTTGCGCAACTTAATCCGGCCGATATCCCCTACGGGGGCTCGAACCTAAGCGGAGCGATTCGTGACGGTGTGCGCCTCCTGAGTCAATCGGGGCAACAAAGCCATCTCATGGTCGTTTTCAGCGATGGTGAAAACTCCACGAGTGGCGTAGAAGCGGCAGCCAACGAGGCCGCAAAGGAAGGGATCTTCATCTACGCCTTGGGGATGGGAACAAGCGAGGGCTCCTTCATCCCAGATGCCCGGCAGCGCGATGGGAAATTTCGGGATCGCAGCGGAAATCAAGTCTTCACGCAATTGAATGAGGAAGCCCTCCAAACGATTGCGACCCGTACCGCAGGATTTTACTCAAAAGGAATGGGGCGAACTTTTCTGCGAAAGCTTGATTCTGCGCTCAATGAGATGGACCGCTTTCGGGAAGAAGGAAAACACCAACGGGTTGCGAAACCGGCTCATCAATGGTTTCTTCTCTCTGGTCTCATTATGCTCATGCTCTCGATCTTTGTGCGCATCCTTCCCCTGCGTTCGGCCCTTCCCCTCCTCCCCTTCCTTGCTTGCTTCTTCTCGTTCCAATCTGCGGAGGCCAGCTTAATGAAAGATGGGAGGGAAGCTTTAGAGCGGGGCGACTCCCTCGCGGCCTACCAATTTTTCAAACTTGCCGCGCAGGAGGAATCCGGCGAGCGCGCGAGGCGTCTGCAACTCGCCGCAGGCTCCGCTGCCTTTCAAGCGAAGAGTTGGGAAGCCGCCGCTGATTCTTTTAGTGAAGCGCTCGTCTCGGAGGATCTTCCCAGCCAGCAGCAAGCGCATTACGGTCTTGCCACCAGCCTCTTCTATCTCGGCATTCCACGCGAAACCGAGGAGCGGATCAAAGCCTGGCAAGGATCCGTGAAACATTACGAGGCCGCTTTAGACTTGGACCCTAATGATGCGAAAGCAGCCGAAAATTTACAGCGCGTGAAAGAACTCCTGCAAAGCACAGAAGAGAAACAGAAGGAGGAAGAAGAAAACCAGAGCGAGCAAACGGACGAGGCGGAGGATGAAAGCGAACAAGATCCTCAGCAAGAGGAGCAAGAGGAGCAAGAGGAGCAAAAAGAAGGGCAGGATGGAAAAGAGGGCGAGGATGAATCAGAAAAAGAAGGCAAGGGAGATCAGGGAAATCAAGGAGAAGAAGAGGAAGAAAAAGAGGAAGAGGAAGAGGAAGAACCTAAAACAGGGGATGAAACTCAGGAGCAGGAAGGGCCAGAAAAAGAAGAGAATGAGAAGAGAGAGAACTCCGAAAAAGGTGAATCCAAGCCTTCCCCGTCTGAACAAAAAGAGGCTCCGAATGAAAAACCAGCGGAGGGCAAGGAGGCCGAGCCCTTGAATGAATCCCGGGAGGAGCGGGCTCGCCGCTTGCTCAAACAATATGCCGATTTTGGAGGGAAAGCCCCGCGCCGGATCAGGAGACCCTATAATCGTTCCGCTCAGGACTGGTAGAACTCATCACGCGATGCCTTTTTTTTTCAAAGCCCTCATCCTTGTGCTACTCGGCACGCCTTTGGGATTATTCTCATCGGCTCAAGCTCAAGCTCAGGCTCAGCGCCAAAACATGCCCTCGATCGAGGTCAGTCTTGCAAGCCGGATGTTAGTGGTCGGTGAGCAAAGCAGACTCACCTTACAGGTCAATGATGCCACGGTTGTTGATTGGCCTGACACTCCGAACGCTGCTCCGCTCGCACTCACTCGCTCGCAAAAAAATCGGGTGATTGTGAATCGGCAAATCCGAGAAGTCTTCGAATATCGTGTCACTGCCTATCAGCCAGGAGTCTTCACGATTCCCCCTTTTCGATTAAACACCCGCCAAGGGATCGTGACTTCAAAGGCGATCACCCTGAAGGTTGCCCCGCTGTCATCGCTGGCAACCAAAGGGATCACGATCCGCCCTGATACCGTTCCCTATCTTTCTGGGATCTTCCTTGAGAAGAGCTCGCCCTACCTTGGTGAGACGCAAGCGGTCGAAGCGAAGCTCTACGTCCCGAGCCGGCCGCCGTATCTCTTAAGACTCTACGATGGACAGGTGATCAAAATGGAAAAAGAAGGGATCGCGGCGTGGCGCTTCACTGCCGAGCGTCGTCCGAGCGGGGTTCTGAACCATGATGGGATTCAATTTCTGGCCTACACCTATCGGAGCTCCCTCAATGCCCTGAAGGAAGGTTCACGGCGAATCGGGCCGGGAAGTGCGCAAGCGGTTTTTCAAATGCGCCTTACCTCACGTGGGAGCTTTCGCTCAGTCGCTCAGCCTTTCCCGATTGAATTCCCAGCGGCCGAGATGCGAGTGAGGCCCCTCCCGGCGGGGGCTCCAGCGGGATTTGCGGGAGCGGTGGGAAACTTCACCTTGGAGACTTCTAGCAGCACAAGAGAGCTGACACTTGGCGAGACCTTAACCGTCGAGGCTCGTGTCAGCGGGAGCGGAAATATCGATCAATTTCCCGGCCCCTTCCTCCTTGATCCAGCCGGAGCTTGGAAGCAATTCGAGATGATTTCCAAGCCGCCGGGCAGCGAGCGGCGCTCCAGCTCCGGGACGGTCGAGTTCTCCCAAGTTCTGCGACCGATGCGAAAATCATCTGCCCTCCCGCCCTATCGTTTCATCTTTTTTGATCCCGTCTTGGAGCGATACCGCACGCTTGAGAGCCCCTCGCAGCCCCTCGTGATGACGGGTGAAGCGGCGACTGCCGAGGCTCCTGAGTCTAGCCTCGCCTTCCTCCCCCCTTCTGGGCGCGGCTTAAAAAACCTCAAGCCTGCGAATGAACGGGCTTCGTCAAAATGGCTGTCTTGGACGACTTGGCCGCTTTGGATGTGGCAGATCTTTCCCGCTGCTCTTTTGCTCTTTCTTCTCGCTCGTGGAATGGCCACGCGGATCAAGAGCGCGCGACTTTCTAAGAAGCCAGCCCGCGAGTTCCAAGCAGCACTCGAGGAGATCCGTGCGAAGGCTGGGAACCAAGTAGAATTCTACCGTGAGGCCGCAAAATTTGTCACGACTTGGAAGGGCGCGGAGGGTTTCGAGGAGATTTTTGAAACTCGTGATGAGATTTGTTTCCGCCCGGATGCTCCGAGCGCTCCGGTGCCCGAGGCTGAGCGAAATCGCGTGATAAAGCGCCTAGAATCACTCTCGCCCATGCTACTCAGCGCGCTGCTTTTCCTGCTCCAATTCAGCCCACTCGGTGCAGGAGAACGCGATCCTGCCATCGAACGCACGCGCCTTCTCCAAGAGCTCAGTGAGACTCCAAGTCCCGAGCATTTTTACAACTTAGCGCTCTGCGAGAAAGAATTAGACCGGGGCGGAAAGGCCGCGCTTTGGGCCTATCGTTATGAAGCACAGGGTGGTGATGCCTCCGCCCTCTTGCAAGAGCTGCCGGGTCTGAAGGTCCCTCCGAAGGAAGGCTTGGACTGGCTGAGCTATTTCCCCCGGAGCCTCTACGGGCAAGTTGCGCTCGCCGGAGGATGGGCACTGGCTATTTTTCTGGTGTGTTTCTTTTCAAGACACAGCCATCCTCGGCTTTTTCTAAGGGGGCTCTCTGGGAGCATTGCAGCCTTGGCGCTCCCGCTTGCTGGGGCCGCTTTCCTGCTCTATCCAGATGAGATCGGCTTCGAGCCTCTGTCGCAACTTGCGGTGGTAAGCGCGGAGGACGCCGAGAGAGCCTCTCTCCAAAGCCAACCCTACCTTGGTGGGAACATCCTACGCGAGGATATCACAGGGAGTCTTTGTAAAATCATCGCGGAGCGAGCGGACTGGCTCAAGATCGAGCTCCCCGGAGGGCTTGCTGGCTGGACCCAAAAAACGCTCGTTGAGCCGATCCACCTTGATCTCGGCTCGCTGAGCGTTTTTGACAAATCCGAGTGAGGATTAGGAAGTCGGGGATTAGGAAGTCGTCTTCTCGGGTGATTTTTTCTTCTTTCTCGCCTTCGTGCTGAAGTGAACTTTCTTAGCCCCTTTCTTGGCCTTCGCGGTGACGTGTTGCCCTTCTTTAATTTCCCCAGCGAGCAAAGCCTCTGCCATGGGATCCTCGAGCAGTTGTTCCACCGCGCGGCGCATCGGTCTCGCCCCGTAATCTGGATCGTACCCCTGCGTGACAATGAGGTCACGAGCCGCAGCATCGAGAACGAGGTCAATTTCTTTTTCTGCGAGACGCTTGACAAGTTTCTCAACCTCAAGATCGACGATCTCATTGAGAGCTTCCTTCTCAAGCATGCGGAAGACCACCAGCTCATCAAGCCGGTTGAGGAACTCAGGGCGGAAGTGCTTCTTAGCGACCGAGTCAATCTTCGCCTTCATGCCCTCGAAGTCTGCCTGATCTTCCGACATCGCATTAAAGCCAAGCGAGGTCTGGCGTTTGATGCTCTCTGCGCCGACGTTCGAGGTGAGAATGATGATGGTGTTTCGGAAATCGATCTTCCGGCCGAAGCTATCGGTAATCATGCCTTCTTCCAAAATTTGCAGGAGGAGGTTCATGACATCTGGGTGCGCCTTCTCGACTTCATCGAAAAGGATCACCGAGTAAGGGCGACGCCGAACGGCCTCGGAAAGCTGACCTCCTTCATCATAGCCGACGTATCCTGGAGGCGAGCCGATGAGACGGCTCGCGCTGAATTTCTCCATGTATTCTGACATGTCGATCTGAATGAGAGATTCAGGATCACCGAACATGAAATTAGCGAGGTTCCGAGCGAGGTAAGTTTTGCCCACCCCGGTTGGTCCAAGGAAGAGGAATGAGCCAATGGGGCGGCGCGGATCCTTCAAATCAGCGCGGGAACGGCGCAGAGCCTTGGAGATCGCAGTGACTGCTTCATCCTGCCCAATGACCGTTTGCTTGAGGTCTTCCTCCATTTTGAGGAGCTTGGTGGCTTCCTTCTGCTCCATGCGCTGAAGCGGGACGCCCGTCCACTTAGAGACCACAGACATGATGTCATCTTCGACAATATCGACGATTTTCTCCTCGCTCTCATCGCGCCAGCCCTCGATCTGATCATCGAGTTCCTTACGGGTCGATTTCTCCTCATCGCGTAAAGCGGCGGCTTTTTCAAAGTCCTGATCATTAATGGCTGCGACCTTATCGTCATTAATCTCGGCAATGCGCGCTTCCAGATCCTTCAAGCCAGCTGGGCGGGTCATTGTCTTAATGCGAGCGCGGGCCCCCGCTTCATCAACGACATCGATCGCCTTATCGGGAAGGAAACGGCTCGTGAGGTAACGTGAGGTGAGCTTGACTGAAGCTTCTAGAGCCTCGTCGCTATAGCGCACCTTATGATGCGACTCATACTTCTCTCGGAGTCCCTTCATGATCGCGATGGCGTCTTCCGTGGAGGGTTCATTCACCTTCACCTGCTGGAAGCGGCGCTCCAGCGCGGAGTCCTTCTCGATGTGCTTCCGGAACTCGTTCATGGTGGTGGCGCCGATGCATTGCAGCTCGGCACGGCTGAGGGCGGGCTTAATGATATTAGAGGCATCCATCGCTCCTTCCGCGGAGCCGGCGCCTACGATGGTGTGGAGCTCGTCAATGAAGAGGAGAACGTTCTGAACCTTCCGAATCTCATCCATTACGGCCTTGATCCGTTCTTCAAATTGCCCGCGGTACTTTGTCCCGGCGACCATTAGGGCAAGATCGAGCGTGATGACCTTCTTGTTACGCAGAATTTCTGGAACATCCCCGGCGGCAATTTCTTGCGCTAAGCCTTCGACGATGGCGGTCTTACCCACTCCAGCTTCACCGACTAAAACCGGATTATTCTTAGTGCGGCGGCACAGGATCTGGATCACGCGCTCGATTTCAGAAGCGCGACCGATCACGGGATCTAACTCTCCGGCTTCCGCCATCTTAGTGAGGTCACGGCCAAAGGCCTTAAGCGCTGGAGTCTTGGTTTTCCCCTCCCCTGCCTCGCCATCGAGGTCCAAGTCATCCTCGTCCTCGAAGTCAAAATCATCATCTTCTGAATCCGAGGGAATGCTGCTGTCATCGCCTGCAAAATTCGGATCAATTTCGGCGAGGACCTCATTGCGAGTGGTCTGGAGATCTACGTCGAGGCTCGTCAAAACACGCGCGGCCATGCCCTCCCCTTCGCGCAGGAGACCGAGTAAAATGTGTTCCGTGCCGACGTAGGAATGATTCAGTTGCTTTGCCTCTTTATTGGCGAGAGCGAGGACCTTTTTGACCCGTGGAGTGTAGGGAATATTGGTTGAAGTCTTTTGGTCAGGGCCAGTGCCCACTTCCTTTTCCACTTCCATCCGAACGGACTCAAGGTCTAGCCCCATGCGCTGTAAGACACTGACAGCGACCCCTTGACCGAGCTTGATGAGCCCTAGGAGGACGTGCTCAGTGCCGATGTAATTATGATTGAATCGGTCAGCTTCTTTGCGGGCCAGCGCCAGGACTTGCTGTGCGCGAGGTGTAAAATTGTTCATTGGAATTCGTTCGGTTTCGGGGACTTCGTTAATTTTCTTTTCCTGAAATATCAATAGCAGCTGGGAGGGATGATTGCAAATGCTCACGGATCATTTGCGCACGCATGATGTCACGAGCGGAGGGCTCGAGCTTTTGGCCGGCGCTCCATTGGAGGTGAGCGGGTTGGGTCTCCATGAACAAGCGGTCGCAGACTTCCACTAAGCTTGCGGGCATGATTTGGAGATCCGCGCCAAGGCGTAACATGGAGAGATCATTCAGGGCTTCTTTTGAAGAAATAATGTGGGCATGGGTCAAGGTTCCGGCAGCCCGTCCGACGTGATCTTTCACCATGATTGGATCCTCAATGAGGAGCTTCCCGCGAGCCTGCGTCTCGTAGCGCGAGACATCACTGATGACGCGGGTGAGGCGGTCCAAGATCACCTCCTCAGACTCGCCGAGGGTCGATTGATTCGAAATCTGATAGAGGTTCCCGAGCGACTCCGTGCCTTCTCCGTACAGCCCTCGCACCGCGAGGCCAAGCTTCCCGATCCCTTTGAGAACTTGCGTGATTTGGTCGCTGAGAACGAGCCCGGGGAGATGCAGCATGGCAGAAGCGCGCATGCCAGTCCCGAGATTGGTGGGGCAAGCGGTGAGGTAACCGAGCTGCGGATCAACCGCAAAGGTGAGTTTTTTTTCAAGACTCTGATCGATCGAGTGAGCGAGCTGATAGGCCTCCTTGAGCTGTAAGCTGGGGCGGATTGCTTGGATGCGAAGGTGATCTTCCTCATTAATCATGAGGCTGAGAGACTGCTTCCGATTCACGACCGAGCCACTGCCCTCATTACGCGCGGCTTGCTCGCGACTGATGAGGTGGCGCTCTACGAGGACCTGCTTTTGGAGAGAGTCCAAGTCCGAGAGCTCATGGGAAAATCCGGCCTTCATTTCAGGGAGCGCCTCCAGCTCGCTTTGCAAAGAATCACGCACCTTTTGGCGCTCTTTTTTACGAGCCCAGCCGGGGAATGGGGCTTGTGCGATGTTGCGCGCAAGGCGGACCCGGCTGGTGAGGACCACCGAGTTCTCCTCATCATGCCCCGTCATCCAGTCGGCGGGATTCTTCAGGAGGGTGGCGAAGCGCATCATGAGGCGCTGACCCCTTTCTCCTTGCTGCTTTCGAGCTCTTGAAGCTGGTCCCGTAATTTGGCGGCCTTTTCAAAATCTTCCTCGCTGATCGCGCTTTCTAAGTCGGCTTTCAAATCTGAGAGTTGCGCCTTTAAGGCTTGTTGTTGTGCGAGGCCAGCGGGCATGTAACCTGCGTGGACTTGGCCCTTGTGCATGGAGGGAAGACGGCGAGCAATCTCGCCCGCGAAAGTGCGGTAGCAATCAGGACATCCTAAGCGGCCGACTTTTTGGAGATCGGTAAGGGTGAAGCCGCAATTGAGGCACTTCGCGAGGCTGTCGATCGCGGGCAAGCTGGAGAGATGTTCGTTCCCCTCGCCAGGCTGGCCGCCTGCTAGGATTTCATCTGCCATGAGCATCCCATCCGGATCCGTAATTCCCTTTGCTTCAGCGCACGTTTCGCAAAGGACGAATTTCTTCAACTTCCCCTCGGCCACTTGCGTGAAAAACACGGTGGCTTTTTCCTGACACGAATCGCACTTCATCAACACGGAAAGATTAGCCACTCCCTCTGGGATAGCCACCGAAAATTCTCCCTTTCCCTCTTCAATCTCCCCTCCTCCCGTGGCTCAGTCACGAGACTTTCCTTTTTACGAAACAAAACTATTAAAAGTTCTTAGATCATTTCTTGCCCAAAAGCCCTCTCGCATTACTCTATGAGGCAGATGAAATCAGCTCAGTATCTGGAAGAAATGTTCGGCCTAAAAGGCAAGACAGCAGTCATCATTGGTGGAACGGGAGAACTCTGTTCCTACATGGCGCTGGGGCTTGCTCAAGCCGGAGCGGAGGTCGTGCTTGTCGGGCGGAACGAGGAGAAGGCCAATGAGCGCCTGAAAGTGATCGAGGAAGCCGGTGGGAAGGGATATTTTGCTCAGGCCGATTCGAGCGATCGCCAATCTCTCAATGAGTTGCTCGATTCTGTCGTCGCGCAATCTGGAAAGGTCGATATCTTGATCAACGGAGCCGGGATCAACTCCCCTAGCCCCTTTGTGGAAATCACGGATGAGGAGGCGCTTGAGATTCTCAACGTCAACCTCGTCGGCGTGATGCGGGCCTGTCAGGTCTTCGGCAATTATTTCCTGAGTCGCGATGTGCCGGCCTCGATCATTAATCTCGGATCAATCTCTGGGATCAATCCCCTTTCACGGGTCTTTACTTACTCAGCCTCGAAGGCGGCCGTCCATAATCTGAGCCGAAATCTCGCGCGGGAGTGGGCGGATCGTGATATCCGGGTGAACACGCTGGTTCCCGGATTTTTCCCAGCGGAGCAGAACCGCAAGGTGCTGGATGAATCACGAGTCGCTGAAATCCTCCGTCACACCCCATCTTCGCGCTTTGGAAATCCGCATGAGTTGATTGGGGCGACTATACTGCTGGCCTCAAACCGGGCTGGGAGCTTCATCACGGGCTCCGAGATTGTGGTCGATGGTGGCTTTAACTCGATGACGATCTAGTTCCGAATTTCCACGATCGTTTCTCCGGGGATTTGAGCCCGGAGGGGGTCTCTGGCCCGCGCTTCTAGATAGCGCGGGTTTTTCTTGAGAGCGCGACTTTCATCGTGAAGCTGATCGCGCTTTTTACGCAGAGCTAGCTCGTTTTGCTCAGCGTCGAGGAGCTCGGTCTCGATCTTTTTAAGCAAGCGGAATTGTGGGATCGCCGGAATGATAAAGGCGGCACAGGTGACTACCACGAAGAGCCAAAAAACGAATAAAGTGGGCTTCCCGAAGAGGCCGCGAGGCTCCCGATCAGCAGAAAACTCCGCTGACCGATCAGTCGCTGCTCTCTTGCGCCGTGCCATGAGGTGAGCTTATGACAAAAAAATAGTTACTTAGGAAGTCTTAATTATTTGCGGAGAATGAACTCAGGGTTGCTTCGGCCCCATGAAAAAGCCGCAAGGTCAGTCCCTGCGGCTTTTTGAAGAGATTTAGAAAAGCGGGGCTCTGATCTTACTTGAGAGTCCCGGCGAAGATTGCGCTGGCTCCCAGAGCCTCTTCGATGCGGAGAAGCTGGTTATACTTGGCAATCCGATCGGAGCGGCTCATCGAGCCGGTCTTGATTTGGCCCGCGTTCGTGGCGACGGCGAGGTGAGCAATGGTGCTGTCTTCTGTTTCACCAGAACGATGAGAGATCACCGAATTATAGCCATTGAGTTTGCCTAGCTCGATCGCATCAAAAGTCTCGGTGAGAGTCCCGATCTGATTGACCTTGATGAGAATGGAATTTGCCACTCCGAGATCGATCCCTTTTTGGAGGAAATCGACGTTCGTAACGAAGAGGTCATCACCCACTAGCTGGATGCGATCGCCGATCTTATCGGTGAGAACCTTCCAGCCATCCCAGTCATTCTCGTCGCAGCCATCCTCAATTGAGTCGATGGGGTACTTTTCGCAAAGCTCCGCGAGGTAGGAAGCTTGCTCATCAGAACCGCGCTTCGCGCCGCTCTCGCCCTCGAACTTGGCGTAATTATAAACCCCGTTCTCAAAGAACTCAGAGGCGGCACAGTCGAGAGCATAAGTGATGTCCTCTCCGACCTTGTAGCCGGCTTTTTCCACGGCTTGGCTGATTGTATCTAAGGCATCTTCCGTGCCATCGAAGCGAGGCGCGAAGCCTCCCTCATCGCCAACGGCAGTCGAGAGCCCGCGGTCATGGAGCACTTTCTTCAAATGGTGGAAGACTTCAGCGCCCATTTGGACGGCCTTGCTAAAGGTTTCGGCGCCGACTGGGCGGATCATGAACTCTTGAAAAGCAATGGGTGCATCAGAGTGTGATCCCCCGTTAATGATGTTCATCATCGGGACGGGGAGGACTTTGGCATTAGGACCTCCAAGGTATTTGTAAAGAGGGAGCTGAGAGGCTGCGGCGGCGGCGCGAGCGACGGCGAGCGAAGTCCCAAGAAGAGCATTTGCGCCAAGGTTTTTCTTATTTGGAGAGCCATCCAAGGCGAGCATGCAGTGGTCGATGCTGGTTTGATCAGAGGCGCAGTGGCCAAGAAGGGCCGGAGCGATCTGGTCATTCACATTGGCAACGGCTCCGAGAACTCCTTTGCCGAGAAAGCGGCTTTGATCGCCATCGCGCAGCTCCCATGCCTCATGCTCTCCGGTGCTGGCCCCAGAAGGGACCGCAGCACGGCCAAAGGCTCCCCCTTCAAGTGTGACATCAACTTCCACGGTGGGATTTCCACGAGAATCGATAATCTCGCGGCCTTTGATCGATTTGATTTTTTGCTCTGACATGCTTCTATTTTTGGAAGAGGGAGTTATTGGGAATTCTTAAAATTCGCGGATCGACTTGATCGTGACTTCGATGAGTTCCTCGGTGACGGGATCGTGAATTTTCACGCTGTCTTCTACGGCTTTTCCGAGGAGGGCTTGTCCCATTACGGAGAGGTATGAGATGATGTGCTCTTCTGGGACGGCATCCCATGCGCCGAGCATCGTGAGTTCACGTTCGCTGCCATCGGCGAGAGTCACCATGACTTTGGTGCCGATATTGACGCTGCCGGTATCTGCTCCTTTAAAGTCAGTGGGGCGAGCCCGCTCGAGGTCTTTCTCGAGGTCATTCTTACGGGTGTTGAGGACGGTCTGCATCTGCTTGGCTGCGTGATACTCGAAGTTCTCACGCAGGTCACCGTGTGCACGGGCCGCGGAGATTTCCTTCACGTTTGCCGGAATGCGGTTATTGACGAGATCCTCGTATTCCGCCTTGCGACGGTCCAGACTCTCGAAGGAGACGATGAGGGTGTCATCGCCCGTTGATTTTGATTCACCAGTGACCATTTCCTGCGTGGCCGGGACTTTTTTAATGACCCGCGCCATGAGTGACTTCCGGTCAAGGTCAGGGAAGGCTGGGCTAGCAAGAAGTTTCCGAGCAAAGTTCCGCACGTCGTTGATTTCCATGCCATCGAGGAGATCGGCAACCAGGTCCTTATCGTCTAGGAGGAGGTTTCCGAGGCGGCCACTGCGCCGAGGCCCGTCATCGAGCGAATCTTGCTCCAGAACGGTAAGAATGACGGATCCGACGGAGCCATCGAAGACTTTTTCAGCTGCTTTCTTGCGTTCGCGGCAAATCCAAGCGAGAGCATCTGGCCCGAGTGCGTGGCGAGAGAGCGCCACTTTAATATGGGCGTTGAGCTCCTTGTTTTTCTCTTGCTCACTCAAGAGTTTGGCAATCTCGGAAACTCCGCGTGAGCTGATACGACCGAAGACGGCGAGAATCTTTTTCACCCAGTCGTTACCGAAGGCGGCCGGGAAGGCTTCTAGAATCCGCTTGAGACGTGCGGCGGCGACTTGGTTCAAGTCCTCAGAAAGGTTTCCGTCTGCGACTTGCAGAACTTCGGCCAGTTTTGGCGCATCTGGGGCGATCGACTCCTCTTGCTTGACCTCTTGGGCGATTTCATTCCGCAGGGAAATTAGCTCAAGTGATTGTGCAGGGGCCAGCTTCATGAGCTTCAAGGCTGCATCGTTGACGATTTCAAAGGCCTTGCCGAGAAGTCCCTCGGTGGCAGCGACCAGTGGGGCCTCTCGTTGGATTGCTTCTAGCGCTTTGACACGTCCTTTTGGCGTGCGGGCTTGATCGAGGTCTTCCACTAAAGCCTCACCGGGTCCGGTGGACTCATCGCGGAGCACGAGAGGATCGGTGCGCTTGGTGGGAACCGAGACACGCTTGCTTTCGCGGAGGGCTTTTTTAGTCTTTTCCCACCATTTCTTGTAACCGGGTTCCTCGATGATACTTCCACAAAGCTCGGCATCGAGCTGATCCATCGTCATCTGGCCGCCGCGAGTTGCGATGGTGCGGACCACGAGTTCAACGGGGTCCTTTTTTCCTAATTCCTTGAGTTCATCGAGCTGATTGACCTTCTGAGCGCGGACGTCATCAGCCTCGACGTGTTCGGTCTTTTCAAGGGCTAATTTAAGCCCCATGACCTTATTTTTCTCGGACTCGAAATCGATGGTTACTTTGCCATTAAATAAATCCCAGTCAGTGACGACTCCGCCGCCGTAGCCTTTGTGGATTCGAAAGGAACCGGGAGCAATTTTTGAGAGTGTCTCACCGACGGCCTCAGTAATTCGGCCCGCCTCCACTAACTTCGCGACATCAGGATGCATGTCGCAAGATTGCTTTGAGAGTTCTTCAATAGCAAGACCTGAAGCAAAAAACCTTCAAGATAGTCTTTATTTAAGTTTCGTCAATTTCATTCCTTCGGAGTTTCTTTTTTAGGAATGTCAGGAAGTTCACAATGAGGGGCCTCGCTTGAGGTGATTTCTTGGTTTTCAAGGGTCACCTTCAGGAGTTTGAAGGAAGCTTGCCATTTCTGCGGGACGAGCTCGCTGAGGTTGTCCTCAGTCACGAGGGCGGAGTAGACATTAGTGCCATCCTCGCTGACCTTGAAGCGCCATCCTTCTCCTTCTTTTTCTAAGCTAAGACTGGTCTTTTTGACGACGGTCGAGGCACGGCGTTCCCGTTTCTCAAGAAAGGTCATGGCTTCTGGATGCTTAGCACGATCTGCGGCGAGGTGAGCCTGCCGAGAGGCCTCGGTTCCTAAGGTGAGCTTCAGGGATTGCAGGCTCCCCTCTCGGAAGAATTGGATTTTTAATTCATCGCCGGGGGACTTCTCCCCTAGAAGCACGAGCATTTGGCTCTTGTTGACCAAAATTTGGTCCTCAAATTTCCACCAAAAATCTCCGGCTTTCCCTCCGGCTTTGGCGAGGGGGCCTCCGGGTGCGACTCGGGCGACCTTCAGGCCCACTCCCTTCCCTAATTTCAAATCAGGCTGGCTGGGATCACCCGCT
Source organism: uncultured Verrucomicrobiales bacterium (assembly GCA_937944055.1). GTDB lineage: Bacteria > Verrucomicrobiota > Verrucomicrobiia > Verrucomicrobiales > Akkermansiaceae > SW10. Next base: position 15,393 of record CALDZJ010000030.1, read on the forward strand.
GCGGGCGAGGTGATCGAAACACCAATCCAAGGCAATTCCCGCGCGTGGGTGGAATTGACGAGAAGAGAAAGGATGATGATTCTTAGGAAGGCCACAATTGTGAAGATGGGCAAATGAACGAGATGGATGACTTAGAATTCGGTCTTGGGGGAATCAATGAGGTGCTGGTCTGTGGTCTCGACCGTGACGATAATTCCCGATTCACGATGCTGCACCACTTCTTTAGTGACCTCGGTTTCTTGGACGAGTTCCCGGACTTGACCCTCCTTTGAGACGTAGACTCCGCGGGGCTCCTCGGTCCCAAGCATCCAAGTCTCGCGGTCGAGCTGGTCAAAGTCAGCGGCGATGATCTGTTGCGCTTGGCTAAGATTAGAGAGCGGGGCGGTGTTTTGATCTTTGCCAAGATACCACCCTCCTCCGAGTCCGAGGGCTAAGGCGACGGAGGCCGCTACGGCTCCCCCGAGCCAAGAGATCCCGAGCGGAGAATTTTGAGGAGTTTTCACAGTCTCTGCGGAGGTCTCGCAGAGTTCATCAATGAGCTCGTGACAGCGGCCACGGCTTTCCATGCTTTGAGCACGTGGGATGAGCGTCTCGAGTTGTTGTTCGAGCGATTTGAGTGATTTATCCATGGTTCGTTTGTTTGAGATGTTTGAGCTTTTTTTGAAGTTGCTCGAGAGCGTAGCGGTAGCGTGAAGCGGCGGTGTTATTTGAGATGCTGAGGAGTTTTCCGATTTCCGCGAAAGTGAGACCGCCCCAGATTTTCAGGGTGAGGACTTCGCGCAGTTTGTCAGGGAGGGCATCGACCTCCTGCCGTAAGATTTCGGCCTCCTCGGTCTCCTCCATGGTGGGATCCAGCCAATGATCTTCTTCTTTTTGAAATTGAATGATTTTTTTGTCCCGTTTTTCACGTCGCCCCTTTCGGCGCCCTTGATCTAGGCCGAGATAGCGCATGACGGAGAAGGCGAGAGGGAGATCTGGGGGGCGGTGTCCCCTTTCCTCTTGGTAGCTCCAGAGCTTGATGAGGGCGTCTTGGAGCAGGTCCTCAGCCTCCTCAGCGCTGTGGCAGCGGGCACGGGCGTAAGCGAGGAGACGTGGCGCGCTTTCATCGAGCCAGGTCTTCCACTGGGGGCCGAGTTTATCCCTTCTCTGATCCATCGTTCAGCTAAGAGAATGCCTGAATCGTGGGCATTTGTCTCAAAAAAAGTGAAGTTTTTGCTTGGTGATGGTGGTCGATACTGGATTTGAACCAGTGACATCTTGCGTGTGAAGCAAGCGCTCTACCACTGAGCTAATCGACCCCGAGGAAGCTCACCAGCACTCTCAAATCATGAAGAGCTGCCTTAAAAGCAAAGAAGCCCCGGTCTGGGGCCTCTTAAAGTGGGAAAGTCAGAGAAATGGTGCTCGAGGGGGGAGTCGAACCCCCACGTCCGCAATGGACACCAGATCCTTAGTCTGGCGCGTCTACCAATTCCGCCACCCGAGCTTAAGCACTGTTTCTCTGACGGCGGAGGAAGTAGTCGCCCCTCTCGCCTTTATCAAGAATTACTTTGAAAAAAAAATCACCCTTGCGAAATGGAGACTGAGCGGGTGTAGCGGTAGGCATTTTCCTCGAGGAATTTTGCCTTATCAACTCGGTTTTGGAAGGGGCTCTTTTTGAGGATTGCGACCCCTTCATCAGAGAGGACGGTGATCGCTAACTCCACGGCCGCAACGCGCCCGGCAGAGAACTCTGAGCGTGTGTTTAAATTCGGAGCGAGGCCAGATCCGTTGATGGCGAATTTATTCATGACATTGCCCCCTCCTCCGGAGGACATCACTGGGATGCTGACGGTCGCGTTTTCGCCACTACGGTCTCGATAGTTGATGATGAAGGTCACGGTGAATTCATAGACATTTTCGCACATCAGGTCTGCGAGATCATTTCCCCCTCCGCGAATGTCGAAGGTTTGCTCAAGATCGTCAGTGCTGCTGACGCCGTTATAGGTTTCATCTGGATTGAGGAGCTTACGATAGAGCACGAAGGTTGAGAAATTCTCGCTCTGGTCGCCCCAGACTGGGTCTGCGAAGTCGAGTTGATAAGAGACGACGGAGACGTCCCCTCCTCGGTCGGCATCGCGGTCCCCGACATTGCCTCCCACTCGTTCCCGGCTCCCAGCATTTCCGTCATAACGATCGGAGGCTGCGGTGTAGAAAATCAGGCGAGCGGCATTTGGGCTAGACTCGGCCTCGGGACCTATTCCTTCGTTTTCAGAAGTCGCGAGCAGCCACTGGCTATCATTATTGCCTTGGCGGATGATGATTGACTCGAGATCTCGGCCTAGCGCGCTGAGCATCGTTTTGGCTTGGCCAGCAGCTCGAATTTCAGTCCGCGCGCCTTTCCAGGCATCGATCGCGGATCCCGTGATGACGATGGTCAATGAGACTAGGACGATGGTGATTGTCATTGCAACGAGGAGCTCGGCGAGCGTGAAGCCCTTCGCTCCAGCTGAGGCACCTTTCCCGGTGGGAGTGCGATGGGAGCCATTTTCACGGGTAATTTTCATAGGTGATTGGTAAAAAGTTTTGGGGCGCTTGCTTTATCGGCTTACGGCGAGATTTCGCGAGAAGATCGGGCGAAGAAAGTCATCCGGATCAAAGGCCTCGGTGAGGAATTGAAAGGACGTGGTGGGGAGATTATAATATTCAGCTTCGAAGGCGACGACTGCTTCTGGGTAGGCCTCAGGATCGCTCGAAAAATCTTCCCCTGGATCGTAGGGGTCGACGATCACGCCGGCTCTATCAGAGACGCGCAGTGCCTCGCCCTCGAAAATGAGCTGTCTCATTTTGACGAAGAAGACACGGCCTTCCACGACATTGAGATCTTCTTCGAGGAAGGGATCGCTGAGACGCCGGACCATCGGGCGGATGATGAAGTCCTCCCCGGCGATGCCGAGCTCACGCGGAGCTGGAACGAGGGTGCCGTCTTCGCGGGTTTCGTCTGGGAGGGCGCGATATTTGTAGACGATGACGGTTTGACCAGGTTCCTCTGACTGTGAAATCCACTCGAGCGCTTTGCCGAAGGGATCACCCCGATAGCGCCGTCTTTCTGCGCCCTCTCGGACCACGCTGAGTTCCCTCTCTAAGCTGGCTTGAAGACGACTGGCTTCATCGGTCGAGAGCGTTTTCTTGATGGTCCGTGCGGCAGGCCCGAAGACTGCAAGGAAGCCAGTGATCAAGACCACTAGGATCCCCAAGGCGATGACTGACTCGGCCAGAGTGAAGCCCTTAGAGAATTTGCAATCTCTTGAATTCTTGCTGAGAGTGGGCTGAAATGTGTGTTGTTGGAGCATGACGTGCGTGATGTTTTTCAACTACTAAAAATTACTGAGAGCCTCCGAGGTCGAGGCGGTTGATGTCGCGGATTAGGGTGGTTCCGCCATTCTTGAGGACCACAAAGCCCCCCACATCTTTGCTTCCACCGAGGATTGGTTCTTCGGCGCCGGTTGGGCGGGCTCCGCTTGAGATGACGAAGCCGGCTCCAGGGGTGGAAATGACTCCCTGACCGTTAAATTCGTAATAATAACATTGGCGAGTGTCGGAGGCATCTGAAGTGAGCTGGTGTTGCTCGGTGGGCAGGACTCCCCCGGCCCGCATGTCAGCGCGGCTCATTTCAGGGCTGAAGTAGACGCTTTTGGGGAGAAAGGTGGGTGAGCCAGCGCGGGACCATTCCTCTTCCTCATTACCGTCTTCATCAATCTCTTTAAATACGACCATCATCATGCGGCGATAGCGCTCTCGCTCGGTGGGATCATTATCGTTAAGGTCACTGTGGATGATTAAGCGGGCGCGTGTGTTATTATTCACTGCGAGGCTGCGAGCCTGAGCGAGGAGGCCTTCTCCCATGGCTAAACCGGCTGTGACTCCCTGCCCTTTACCGATCTGGTTGATTCCCACGGATGCAAGAGAGAGTAGAACCGCGATGATTGTCATGACCGCTAGGAGTTCCACGAGGCTAAATCCCTTTCGGAGAGTGCGCAAGGTCAGGGAACGAGCGCGAATTGATCGACTATTCTTAATCATTTTGTTGTCTAAAGATCGTTTGAAATTGGGAGGAGTTCAAGGGAAAAGTTGTAGTTACACTGTATTCTCGCTCTTTCATTCAGAAAAGTATCCCCGGTGGGGTGCGGACATCCATTTCCAGGCCGTTTCGATCATGGAGCGGGCGTCCCTCCGGGAGGCTTCCCAGCCGAGGCTCTCCTTGGCCATCGTAGGATCTGCGATGAGTTGTGCGGGATCGCCAGCCCGGCGTTGGCCATAGGTCACGGGGACTTCTTGTCCCGTGACTTCCTTGGCCATATCGATGATTTCTTTGACTGAAATTCCAACTCCGGTGCCGAGGTTGCATTGAAGTGATGCTCCCCCGTTCATGAGGTGTCTTAGCGCGGCAAGATGAGCGCTGGCCAAGTCTTCTACGTGGATATAGTCGCGAATGCAGGTTCCGTCTGGCGTGGGGTAATCCGTCCCGAAGACCGTTATCTCTGGGATTTCTCCCCTGACAGCCTTGAGGACCAGTGGGATGAGGTGTGTTTCAGGATCATGATCCTCACCGATCAGGCCATCGCTGGCGCAGCCACTGGCGTTAAAATAGCGCAGTGCGACGCTCTTTAAATCCCACGCGCTGTCGCAGTCATCGAGAATCCACTCCACCATTAACTTGCTTTTTCCGTAGGGGCTGAGGGGTTTTTGGGGGTGATCCTCGGTAAGTGGAAGCGTTTCAGGCTCGCCGTATGTGGCGCAGGTTGAAGAAAAGACGAAAGACGTGCAGGAGAACTCCGCCATCACTTCAAGGAGGGTCAGCGGCTCGGCGGTGTTATTGCGATAATATTTTAGCGGGTCTGTCACGGACTCACCGACGTAGGCGTATGCGGCGAAGTGGATGACTCCTGAAAATTGGTGTTTTTTGAAAAGATCCCTTAGGAGCTCACGATCCCCGACCGCTCCGACGACCAGCTCGACGCCTTCGTCGACAATTGCTCCGCGGTGCCCGTAGACCAAATTATCAAGAACGATCACCTGATAGCCTTCCGCGGCTAAAAGTCGGACGGTGTGTGAGCCGATGTAGCCAGCTCCTCCCGTGACGAGAACAGTTTGTTTTCCCATGTTTGCCATGTTGGCGCGCAGTGAATCAGGGCCGTGCGAACTCGTCAAACCATGACTCTTCAGAACTGCCTACTCGTTTTCGCTGGACTGTCTTCTCATCCGCGTGAGGTCATCGAGCGTCAGTAAGGGAGGAAAAAAACGTGGGATTAAAACCCAGCCGAGGAGCCCACCTGTGAAGTGAGCGAGATGAGAGATTTCGAAGAGAAAAGGCCCAAACGCCTGTTCCAACCAAGTTCCTAGTTCTGACACGAGCGGCAAGGAGAGTCCCGGCGTCAGAAGAAAAAGAAAGGCGCTGGAAATTAAGACCCCCTTCCCCAGATTACGGGCTGAAGCGGGAATCAGGAGCATGCGCGAATCTGGCGAGAGCGCAAAGAAGGCTAAGAGCATGCCCATCACTCCGCCGGAAGCGCCCACGAGAAGGCCGCTGGGAAGATCTGAAAAGATCGCTTGGGCGGCTACGTGGGCTAGTCCCGCTCCTACGCTGCAAATTAAAAATAGGAAAAAAATCCTCCAACTACTCAAAACGTGGCTCAAGCGAGCAGAGGCGTAATAAAAAAGAACAGCATTGAGGCCGAGATGAGACCAATTCCCATGCAGCCAACTGTGGGTCAGAAAGCGCCAAATCTGCCCTGCACGTATCCCCTCCCAAGAGAGCCCTCCTCTAAGGTAAAAGGCCGTCACCGCCTCGTTCCCTCGCTGATGATAGATCGCGTAAGTTGCCAAATGGACCGCTAACATCACCAAGACCCCAAAAGTTGCGGTATTGAGCCCCGGATTCTGAAGCAGGACCCAGCGCGGCCCTCTTTGCTGATCCTCGCTCCTGAAAGTCACTAGGAAGAGAGACCATATGGAGAAGAAAACGCTCACCTTTTCTTTCGTTTTTTTCGCTTCTTGTTTCTTGCTGCGCTCTTGACAGAAGGGCCGCTCCATCGACCATACGCCCTCAATCCGATGCATTCTTTTCACTACTCAAAGGGCAGTCTCCACTGCGAAAACGTCTCCCTCTCCCAGCTCACAGCAGAACACGGCACGCCACTTTATGTTTACTCGGCCGAGACCTTTCGGGATCGTTTCACGAAGCTCGATACTGCTTTTGAGGGCATCGACCATGAGCTGGCTTACGCGGTGAAGGCGAATTCTAACCTCTCAGTGCTGCGCTTGCTGGCCGGGCTCGGAAGTGGCTTTGACATCGTCTCTGGCGGGGAGCTCTACCGCGTGATAAAAGCAGGAGGAGACCCTGCGAAGTGCACTTTTGCGGGAGTGGGCAAGACACGGGCCGAGATCGAATACGCCTTAAAGGAAGGGATCTACTCGATCAATGTCGAGTCCGAGGAGGAGGCGGCTTTTATCAGTGAAGTGGCAGTGGAAATGGACCTCACCGCGCCCATCGCCTTTCGGGTAAATCCCAATGTCGATGCGAAGACGCACAAATACATCTCGACCGGCAAGTCTGAGAATAAGTTCGGCATCGATTTCGAGTTCATCAGAGCCGCCTACGAGCGCGCCTCGAGCCTCCCTAATCTCCAGCTTAAGGGGCTACAAATGCACATCGGTTCACAGCTCACCTCCGTAGAGCCCTTTGTGGAAGCGGTTAAAAAAGCGGCCCCTCTCGCGGCGGAGCTTAAGAGCAAGTATGGCATCGAATTCTTCTCAATTGGCGGAGGGATCGGCATTGTTTATGAGGAAGCCTTAGCCTCTGGAAAAGAAGCTTGGTGGACGGAGCAAGACGAGGCCACCCGTCCTCTCACGCCGGAGCGATACGCCAGCGCAATCATCCCCTCGCTCCAAGATCTCGGCTTGAAAATCCTCCTTGAGCCCGGCCGCTTCATTGCAGGGAATGCCGGAGTTCTCCTCACGGAATGCCTGTATGAAAAGAAAGGGAGCAGTAAGACCTTTAAAATCGTCGACTCCGGAATGCACCATCTCATCCGGCCCGCACTTTATGAGGGGCACCACGAGATTGTCCCGCTGATCGAGCCGACCGGTGAGATGGAGTCCGTGGACGTTGTCGGGCCGATTTGTGAGAGCGGAGATTTCTTTTGCCAAAACCGTGAGCTGCCCCGCTTCAGCCCCGGAGAGGCTGTCGCTCTAATGAGCGCCGGGGCCTACGGAATGGTCATGGCCACCACTTATAATTCCCACCCTCTCCCGGCAGAAATTTTGGTGGATGGGGCAGAGGCGAAACTCGTCCGAAAGCGCCAGACTTTCGATGACCTCATCGAGGCGGAAGAAGTTTCAATTTAAAACGCGACTCCCAGCCTCTCTGGCGGTTAGATCAGCGGAGATGGCTGATCAATCGAACGAGGAAGACGTGGCTTTAATGGCCCGGATCGCTCGTGACGATGAAGAAGCCTTCCGTATTTTGGTGGAAAAACATCAGCATGCCGTGGTGGGCACGGTTGCTAAGATGACGAATCATTCGGCAGATAGTGAGGACATCGCCCAGCAAGTCTTTTTAAGGCTTTGGAAATCGGCTAAGCGCTATCAGGCGACCGCAAAATTCACGACCTTCCTTTTCACCATCACTCGGAATCTCGTCTTTAATGCCACCCGTAAAAAATCGCGTCGGAAGGAACACTCGCTGGACGAGCAAGAGGAGCAATGGCAACGATCGATCGAGGACCCGAATCATTCCGCACGCCCGGACCAGTCACTCGCCGCCGCGGAGTTAAGAAAAGCGATTGATCTTGCGATCTCGGAACTGCCTGAAAAGCAGCGCCTCGCGCTTATTTTAAGGCGCTATGAAAACATGCCTTACGAGGAAATCGCTGGAGTCCTAAAGCTCTCTGTCTCGGCCGTAAAGAGCCAGCTCTTCCGCGCGCGGGCTGCCCTACGTGAATCACTGGGCACTTATCTTGAGGGGCGCTAAATCAGTCCTTGGGGAGCTCTGTGAAGACTCTCCAATTCAATTCGCCATAGTCGATCTTTTGTAACTCGTATGCGTAGATCGCATCGTCATTATACGGGTCGATCGTGACCGCGAGATCGATCAGGGCGCGAGCGAGCAAGAGATTCTTCTCGCCCTTTTGCTCGAAGAGCGTTTCGGCCCGGGTCACAAAGAGCGTGGCGAGAGTCCTCGGGCTGTATTCCGCCTCAACTGCTTTTGGCAAAATCCCCTTCGCGAGCTGCGACCTCGTCACCACCGCTCGCCGATTACGTGAGGAAAGATGCAGCGCTAAGCCGAGTGCCTTGCGGGCGAAATCGAGAGAGGCTTTATCTGCCTTCCGCGTGACCACCCAATTCGTGGCAAAGCTTGCCATCGCCCCGGCATATTCATCGCGCTCCCGGTCTAGGAGGCCTAAGCCCTCTTTAAAAATGCTCTCACGGATTAAAGGGGCTTTGAATTCAAAGCCCTTAATCTCTTTGACCTCCTTGGCATCTTCCTGTGCCGCTAAAGCAAGAGCCATCAGCCACACGAGGCACGCTTGTCTTAGTAGGCGAATCACCCTTATAGTTTTCGACAAGATGAGAGGGAAAACAAGAGTCAAAGCGGGACTCCACGCGCAGAAAAAAGACCTGCGCATCCAGATGCGATCCCGCCTCGCTTCCCTGCCCCTTGCCGAGCGCCAGTCCCAATCCCAAGAGATTTGTAAACAGCTCAGCCTCATCCTGCCGACTGGGGCGCGGGTCGCCCTCTTTGCGGGCTTAGCGCGCGAGGTCCACTTGCTGAGTCTTCTGGAGACTGAAAAAGAAGACAAAGGCCGCTCATGGTATCTTCCGCGAGTGGTCGCAGAATCGGGGACCAAGTCGCGGATGGATTTCCAGCCCGTAGACGCTGCCACGAAGCTCAAAAAAAGTGCCCTTGGGATCATGGAACCGCAGGCTGGGCCCGCAGCGCAGCAGCTCGATGTTATCGTCTGCCCCGGGCTCGCTTTCACGGCCCAAGGAGAGCGCCTCGGACAAGGTGGCGGCTTTTATGATCGTGCTCTTGCCAAATTCCCCTCCGCTCGTTTTATCGGCGTTTGCTTCTCTTGCCAACTCCTTGAGGTGCTCCCCAGCGAGGCGCATGACATCAAAATGGCACAGGTTCTCACGCCCCTTCAGGGACCTTGAGGTGGAAGTCTGGGATCCTCACGCGCACTCCGCCACCTGATTCTTTTTTGCCGAAAAATGCCCCGCTCGCGACGCTGTCTCGCCCCACCGTGTGATAAGAATTATAGCTAAAGCGCTCCCCTGCCTTGATGGTAGGAGTCTCCCCTACCACGCCCTCGCCCTCCACCACCGTGGTATCTCCTGTGGTGTCTTTTACGATCCATTTGCGCCCAGCAATCGTCACCGCCTCCCCTGAATCATTCACGATTGTCAGAAAATAAACGAAGGGATGGGGCTTCTCCTCTGGCGCATCAAGATGGGGCATAAAGATCACATCCTCTACTAGGACCCGTAAACCAGGCAGTTCATCAAAGCTCATCCCCACTCGGGGAGCTTAGCTTTCTTAACGCTCCGGGGCAAGACCCCCTTAAACCACTCGCACAACTTGCGAAACGAGCACATCGCGATACCTTCTCGCGATATGAATAGCTCGATCGCCATGACCATTGCCGGATCTGATTGCTCTGCCGGAGCAGGATTACAGGCGGATTTGAAAACCTTTGCGAGCCTCGGAGTGCATGGGCTCACGGCGGTCAGCTGTGTGGTCTCAGAGACTCCGCTTCAGGTGAACACGGTCCATCCCGTGCCGCCCGTAGTCCTCCAAGACCAAATCAGCCTCCTGCTAGAGAGCTACCCCGTCGCGGCCGTAAAGACAGGCATGCTTTACTCCAAAGCCCACATCGTAGCCGTCAGCGAACTCATTGCAGATTTACAAGCTCCCGTGGTGGTTGACCCCGTGATGGTGGCCTCAACGGGCGATCCACTCTTAGAAGAAGACGCCCTGCAAGCGATCGCTGAGCGCCTTTTGCCAAATGCCCAAGTCATGACGCCCAACATCCCCGAGGCCGAACTCCTCCTCTCCACCAAGATCGAAAGCTTCGAGCAGCAGCAAGCCGCCGCGCAGGAATTAGCGAATCGCTACAATCTCGCCTGCTACCTCAAGGGAGGCCACGCCAAGGAAGATCAAAAGCACCGTGATGTCCTCGCCTCCGCAGGGGAGGTGGAATTTTTCGAAGCCCCGCATCTCGAACTTCCGCAGAGCCATGGGACTGGCTGCACTCTTGCGGCCGCTCTCACCGCTGGACTGGCCAATGGCCTCTCGCTCTCTGAAGCCTCGAAGCAAGCTCAGCGCTTCACTCATCAGGCGCTGAAGAATTCCCTCATTTGGACCAGCCCCACGAGTGGCGCACAAATCAGTCATTTAGCCCAAACTCAAGAAATTTGAGATCTGGATTCTTCGAATAAATATCGTTTTGCTCACGTCGATTCACTTGCACCAGCGAAGTTTCATTCCATACTCTCTGGAGGTCAAAAAAAGGCCCCCGAAAAACCGGCCACCTCGGCTGGCAAAATCTAAATAAAACTATGAAAAAACACATTGCTACCGCGGCTTTTGTCGCACTCTCGTCTCCTGCTTTTGCAGACTTCCAAGGCCTCGTTGATCGTCATGACGACGCCCAAGTTTCCCTCCTCGGTGCTGTTGGTGATACCGTTGGGACCGTTGGCCGTGGAATCGGAAATGTTGGCCGTGGTGTTCTGGGCACTCCATCACGGGTCGCTGGCGTGAATGATGGCCTGCCTCCGATGCTTGCTAAAGGCACTCAAGAGTTCGGTGTTTCCGGAAGCATCAACTTCGCAGATGACATCGTCTACAATCTTGACCTCACCTACGGCTGGTTCATCAAGGATCGCTGGCAGGTCGGTTTCGAGCTCGGACTTCAGGGGGAGGACAGTGACTTCGGTTTCGGCCTCGGTCTCTTCACTGAGTATAACTTCCAGTTCAACGAGACCTCCAAGTGGGTCCCATTCATCGGCTTCTCAGCACAATGGGCTCGCCTTGATTCTGATGTTTTAGACGCCAGCTCGATCGCCCTCGGCCTCGATCTTGGTGTGAAATACTTCATCCGCGAAAACATCGCGATCAGTTTCGCGCTCGGTGCTGAATTTGGCTTCGATGACGTCTTCCCCGGGGGAGATGACTTCCAGGAGCAGATCAACATCGGAACACGCTTCTACTTCTAAAAAATCAGCAGACTCTCCCACGGAGAGAAGCTTCTTAAAGAAAACCTCGTCCGTTCTTTCGGGCGGGGTTTTTTTCTTCCCCCCAGCTCCCCCAGCTCCCCTGCTCAGCCAATGCTCTGGGAGAGGTGGACTAGGCTCCGAGCACGATTGCTAAGGCGATCATCATAAGAATCGCGCCGAAGCTCTGCTTCCCGACAAAGCGTGGATCACTGCGCTTCCCAATCAGATAAAGAAAGAGAACTGCCAGTAGGCCGCGCGTGCTAAAGACGACATTACTGAGAGTCGGTTGAGCGTAAGTGCTGAAGGCGAGATTCACCACCAGAGCTTGAACACCCAAGAGAACCGCCGCCGCCAAAACGAAGGAAAGAATCACCGGAGATTTCAGAACCACCGTCACTTCCTTTCTGCGTTGTAGCAGCAGAGCAAGGGAAATGAGAGCGCCGGTCACCATCATCAGGCTCAGCCAGCGTTCCTTCCCAATCTCACGACTTTGCCAAGCGGTCAGGAAATCATTAAGCCCGTAAAAGAGACAAGCCATCAAGGTCAGTCCCACCGTGACACGGTGCTTTCGCCAGCCTTCAGCACTGCCGCCGGAGACAAAAAATACCGCAAGGGTCGCCAAGATCGCGCCACTCACGAGGGACCATGAACCTGGCTCTAATCCCACTAGAATGGAGAAGAAACCCACGATGAGCACCTTGATCCCAAGCGCGGAGGAATGGACCGCTAGATCGCCGGTTTTCACGGATTGGATGGCGAACCACTGGCCCAGAAAAAAGAAAACACCATTCCCGATCGCCCACCAATCCTTGCCGCTAAACTGCCAGCCTCCGCTGGGCTCTAAATACCCGAAAAAGATGCCCGTGGTGACGAGGTTCGCAATCGCCACCGTGACGGTCAGTGAGCCTCCCCGCGAACCTGCTTGCTGGATACACCAGCCTAAGACGGGATGAAGAGCCGCGCCGATCAAGGGGAGCCAGACCGCTCCACTCAGCCAAGACATGTTTAAATAAAGGGAGGGAATGACTCCCTTACTCAGCTACCTTCTCAGCCGCCGTAATAGGTGTGGTCTTATCCTTAGTAGGAAAGTCTTCTGACCATTCGATAGTGACCGAATTCGTGGCAGCCCACTCAGTTCCGCGCAGCATGGTGTCATAGAATCCACGGCACTGCATCGAGTAATCAATGTGGCCCAAGGTGGTGTGGAACACGCGCCCTTCTCCGTAAGTGAGAGCCATCAACATCGGCTCATCGCGATGAGTTTTCTCGCTCAGAGCGGTAGCCAAAACCGTCATGTTCTTTGCAGGGCCACGGAGCTTGTCATAAAGTTCATCCTTGGTGTGCAGCCAATCGGAGGTCATTCCCGCCGTGATGGGGTGATCATCAGCCCGCTTCGTTACGATGAATTCACGCTGCGGCCCGTGGTTCCCGCCGGGGCCCTCTGAACGGTCTACGACCAGCTCACCGTCCTTATAATAGACATAAGGCCCGCTCTTTTCATTACGCCCGCCCCAGCCACCAAGACCGATCATCTCATTATACTCAGGCCACATTGAAAAGGCATTGTCAGCAGCATGAACTACTACAAAGCCGCCGCCATTCTCGACAAAATCCACAAAAGCGGCGCGCACCTCGCCAGGCCACATTTGGCCGTTATAGTTACTCACTACCACATCATACTTTGAAAACTCGGGCCGCCAAGCGTCCCACTCAGCTTCCGTGCCCTTCTCATCGGGGCTGGTGCTCACCTCTACCACGAACTTGTCATTTGTTCCGTAAATTTGTTGGAGGATCGGAGTGGTTTCCTTCCACTTATGGTTATTTTGACCATCGAGGATGAGGACCTTGATGACATTTTCTCCTTCTTCCTTTTTTTGAGCCAGTCCGACAAATGCAAAACAGGCAAGGACCATCATCGAGATGGCGAGTGTGAAACGTTGCTTCATAGAAAGAAGCCTCTCAAATTCTCCTCGGAATTGCAAAGACGAAAAACTTCTAATCGGCTGATTCTCCTCTAAGTTGGTGAGGTGAAGTCAGTGGTCGAACTCCTCCAAGCCCTCGTGCGAATCCCCTCGGTAAATCCCGAGGGCGATCCAGGCGTTTCACCCGGTGGTGAGAAGAAGATGGCAGAATTTGTGGGGGGATTTCTTGAGCCCTTCGGCTTCGAAATCACCTTAGAAGAGGTCCCAGGGGTGGCCGCGGATCGGCCGAATTTGATTGCGCGAGCGCCGGGCTCAGATGAGCGGCCTCGGATCTTACTCGGCCCTCACCTCGACACGGTGGGAATTGCTGGAATGAGTATTGATCCCTTCCGTGCTGAAATTCGCGATGGCAAGGTTCATGGACGAGGGACCTCCGATACCAAAGGCCCCATGGCGGCCATGCTGTGGGGGCTAAAGGAAAATGCCCCCCTGCTCGCGCAGCTCCCCGTTGCGGTCGATTTTATCGGCTTCATGGGTGAAGAATCCAGCCAGCCGGGCTCACGGCACTTTGGCCAGCATCGAGCCGCGGACTATCAATTCGCAATTGTGGGCGAGCCAACTTCTCTGCAAGCAGTCTATTGCACGAAGGGCTGCCTGTGGGCCACGCTCGGAAGCCGTGGAAAATCAACACACGCCTCGCAACCTGAACTCGGCGAAAATGCGATTTTAAAAATGCTGACCGCACTGCAAGAACTGCACGGTCTTTTCTTACAAAATCTCCGTGCGAGTAAGCACGCTGTCTTAGGATCCTCCACCCTAAATCTCGGCATGATTGAGGGCGGGACGCGGCCTAATATTGTGCCCGCTCATGCTACCGCTACGCTGGATATCCGCAGCGTCCCCTCCCTCGTTCGAGAGCGGCCAGCGGTCGAGCTGCTTCAGGAATTCATCGCAGATCGCGGGCTCGATCTCGAGCTCCTCAGCTTTGCGGAGTCTCCCCCCATGGAGATGTCAGCTACGCACCCTTGGCTTCAAAAGCTTCAAGCGCTTGATCCTAAGCTCGTCCTCACCGGGGCGCCTTGGTTCTCTGACGCCGCCCACCTTTCTGCGGCAGGACTCCCCTCGATCTGCCTTGGTCCGGGCTCGATCGATCAAGCGCACACGGCTGATGAGTTCATCGCGATTTCCGAGCTCGAAGCCGGAGCACGTTACTTCAGTAAAATGATTGCGGGGCTTACGATTTAGCTCCCCGGGCTAAGGGAGTTTTGCTCTCAATTCATGGAATAAGGGCGAGGGCGCAGGCATCTTCTTACCGTCGATCTCGCTCACGTATCGGAGCCGGCGGATCGAGTTGCTGAGCCAAATCTCATCGACTTCCTGAAGGACCTCGAAGGGCCAGCTCCCCTCTTCAACCGCGGTGCATGCCAACACCTGCTTGCGCATCACTCCGGGGAGGCAACCTGAAGCTAAGGAGGGCGTGAAAAGCCTGCCCTCTTTGATGAAAAAGACATTCGAGAGGCAGCCCTCGCAGAGTTCTCCTTGAGTGTTTGGCCTGAGCACCTCATCACTTTTAGCAAGGCGCAAGAGACTCATGTTTTCCGCGTAGGAGCTGCACTTGATGCCGGCCAAGGGGCTGCGTTCATTGATCGGAGCTTGAGGGGCAAGAGTGGCCTTGGCCCCCAGACTCTCGGGCTCTAAGGGAAGAGTCGTGATGAGGCAATTTTCGCCAAGCGTGATGCGGATTCGGGCCTCTTGGAGCTGGTTCACTTCAAGGAGTTTTCGGACTCGCTCATGAAGGTTTTTTTCATCCGGAATCACGAACGAAAAAAATGCGGAGGCCTTTTTTAAACGTTGATAGTGATCTTCAAAGAACAGGGGCTCCCCGCCAATCGCACGGATTGTTTCAAAGACCCCTTCGCCGCGCAGATAGGTGGCATCCCTAATCGGGACCCCCACCGCGCTCGCTTCCACTATGGACTCATTCCACGATACGATCATCGACAGTTCTTTAACCAGCCATTAAGACCGTCACAAGCTTTGAACTTCCTCGCGCACTTTCACCTTGCTGAGCCGACCGATGCCTCCCGCGTCGGGGCCTTGCTGGGAGACTTTCTGCGAGGGACTCCCGCCCACCTTTCTGAGACTCTGCCGGAGGAACTCGTCGCAGGCATTGTCCTGCATCGCGCGATTGATCGCTTCACCGATTCACATCCCGTTTTCCTGAAAGCGAAGAAGCTTCTAGCGCCTCCTCGCCGCCGCTTTGCGGGGATTATTATTGATCTCTATTTCGATCACTTCCTCTCGCTTTCTTGGGCGCAGTATTCAGGCACCCCTCTTCCCGAGTTCATTCAGGAAATCCATCATCTCCTGAGTCGTCGTGCCGCGTGGCTCAGCACAGAGCTCAATGACCTCATTGCTAAAATGAAGCAGGAAAATTGGCTGGGGACTTACGGAACGATCCCGGGCTTAACGCTCACCTTTCAGCGTATGAGTGAGCGGCGAGACTTCTTAAAACCCTTGATCGGGGCAGAGGAGGACCTGCTGAGCCATTACGACTCATTCCGCCAAGCCTTTGACGAATTTTATCCGGAACTCCTCGCATATGCGCGGGGTAAAAACCCGGGAGGAGCATTTAATTCCCCATAAAAATTTCGCCCAGAAAGCTCGCTCAACATTTCTAATTCCATGGCGAGAGATTCCCGAGCTGGGGCAGCAGCATCGCTCGCTCGCCCACAGGGAGTGTGGCTGGCAAAACGGGCCTCGTCTTGCTCCCGGGAGCGGAGGGTTAAAACAGCCCTGCCACCGCGCTTCGCGATTAAGAGAGGGTGCAACCAGCAAGAAATCGGCTTGTAATACCAAGCGGGGCGACCTTCCTCGACCGCCCGCAACTGCCAGCGGCAGCGATGCGCCTCGTCTAAAAAAACGCAGCGAGTGCGGGGGAAGTGCGCGGGGAAATCACGGGCCACTTGCGCAGCCGAGGCGGGCCGAGTCTTACTGCGAATCTTCCCATCTTCATCGACCATGATGCCATCGCCTCCCCCAAGATCGGACAAGATCTTCCCCTCTTCTTCAGAGAGCACCACACCATCGTGACAGCAAGTGGCCCGGCAGCGCGTCAGCTCACAAACTGCGAGGGGCTGCTCAAAAGCCTCATGATCCACCGCAGCCTCCCTCAATTGCTGGGCGAGTTCCTCAATTGAATTTTGAAACACCGATGATTTTTGTTCGCCAAACACCTTAGAGATGTTAGATTTTCTTTACGGAAGGTCAATCCATCGCTGACTTCTCCCTGATCTTCAAAGCACCAACTTTATGAAATCCACCTCATTTGCAACTGCCGCATTTCTTCTCGGCCTCTTCAGCCCCCTATCGGCGCAGGCTGAGGACCGTGCGATTGGCGAAGGCACCCTCCCTCAATTTTTACAACAATTCGACACCAATGAGGACGGCCGGATCGATGAGGAGGAGCGTCAGGCAATCCGTGATCTCCGCACCCAGATGCGGGAAGAGCGCCGGAACTCGATCGACCGAGATGGAGATGGGCAGATTTCCGCAGAGGAAATTGAGGCCGCTCGCGCAGCTCTCCGTGAGCAGATTGAAGCACGTCGCATGGAGAAATTTACCGAAATTGCGGGAGAAGATGGACTCATTAGCCCGGAAGAATACTCCCAGATTCCTGGGATGAACCGCCTCCCCGACTTTATCTTCGATGCCATTTTTGACCGTCTCGATGCAGACGATAGCGGCGACATTACCCTAGAGGAATTTTTCCAACGCCTCCGCAGGCATCGCACAGAGCGCTCTTCCATCTCTCAGGAAGAGGTCGCTGAATCAGCGGATCGGCGCTAGAAAGCCCTCCACACCCTCCCTCCATTTTTTAAAGGCAGCTAACTTCTCAGGAAGTTAGCTGTTTGATTTTAAAGCCCCTCCCAATCCTGATGAAGATCCTCTTAGCCAGCTTCCTTACTCTCTCAATCTCTCAGGGGGGGCTTCTCTACTCCACCGATTTTGAGGACTTCACCCCAGGAGAAAACCAGTGGTCCGCCCAGCCTGATTGGCTTTCTAATAATGACAATCGCAGCAACCCGGGAGTCGATTTCATCGACGAGCAAGCCTTCAATCAGGCCTTAGGAAAAACGGCCACTCTCGGGCTGAGACAACCGAGCCGGACTCGCACCCGGTTAGTTCACCTTCTAAATCACGACCATGAGGCGAGCGGCGAAGCGATCATCGAGATTGAAACGCTCATCTCTCTTAAGGATTCCTCAAATGGCCAGCGAGACGACTTTTACTTTTCGATCTTTAATGAAAATGGAACGGCCCTCGCCTCGATCCGCCTCGATAATGAGGACCCTGCGACTCTCGGCAGCAATTTTGGATTTTGGAGGGAAGATGGCGTGAACCAATTCGACACGAATTTCGATTTCATCCACGAAGAACTCTATGACCTTTTCATCACGATCGATCTCTCCCGCAATCTCTGGAGCGCCAGCCTCGGCGGTACGCCACTCTTTGAGAGTGCCCCTTTTACCAACGCCGCCTCCGGTTCAGAGATATCGCTAGCAGCAGTCGCTTACGAGTGGGAGCTCACCGCTAATCTCAGCTCCTTGCATGGTGACAACTTCCTCCTCGTCGGTGATCTCCGCATTGTGAGCAAGGCAAGTGGAGACCTCCCTCAGCTTGAAATTCTGACGGACTCCACAGGCAATCCCATCATTTCCTGGCAGGGATTTGCGGGAAAAACCTATCAGATTGAATACTCAGATCAGCTCGCGGGAGAGAGCTGGAAGCGCGACCTCCCAGATTCTTCTTTTTCGACCGATGAGATTTCCCGTCGCTTTGAGTTCCGACCCGGCCGCAACCAGCCTCAAGGAAGGCGCTTTTTCAGACTCGTTCAGAGTGACTGAGGGCCGAAGGCCTGCGGCAGTAGTTGATCGAGCGTTGCGCTCTGCACCAAATCCCCTTTTTCATCTGCCATGAGAATGGGTAAGCGTGGCGCGAATTCATTGAGGACTTGTCGACAGGCTCCGCAGGGACTCCCACCTCCCTTCACGACAATCGCCATTTTCGCGAAGTTTACCACGCCTGCTGCCACTGCCGAGCCGATCGCCACCCGCTCCGCGCAGATCGTGAGCCCGTAAGAGGCATTCTCGATATTCACCCCGGTGAACACTTGGCCAGATTCGCTTAGCAGGGCCGCACTCACCGGAAACTGAGAATACGGGGCATAGGAGTTCCCCTTCACTGCGAGGGCTACTTTGATGAGTTCCAGATCCGTCATTCTGAGATATTTTTAGCGGCTTCTAGCGCGATTTTCATCATCTCCGTAAAGCTTTTTTCCCGCTCTTCACTACTCGTGCTTTCTCCCGTTCTAATGTGATCGCTCACCGTGCAAATCGTCATCCCTCTTGCGCCAAACTCCGCGCCAAACTCCGCGCACACTCCATAGAGCCCTGCCGCTTCCATCTCCACGCCGAGGACCCCCATCTTCTCCATCCGATCGAACATTTCGGGCAGCGGAGTGTAGAAAAGATCTGCCGAAAAAAGATTCCCCACCTTCACCTCCACCCCTAAGTCGCGCGCCGCATTCACGTGCGCAGCCAAAAGTTCATAATTGGCAGTCGCAGCGTAATCGTACCCGCCAAAGCGCGCTCGGTTCACCCCGCTATCGGTGCAGGCTCCCATTCCGATCAAGACATCTCGTACCTTCACCTCCGGTGATACGGCTCCGCAACTCCCCACTCGGATGAGATTCTTAACCCCATAATCGCTGATCAATTCCTTGGCGTAAATCGAGATTGATGGAATGCCCATCCCACTCCCCATCACTGAAATAGGGCTCCCCTGATAACTCCCAGTGAAGCCCAGCATATTGCGCACCCCGTTCACTTGCTGGATGTTATCTAAAAAAGTCTCCGCAATGAATTTCGCGCGAAGAGGATCGCCAGGAAGGAGCACCGTTTCGGCAAACCCTCCGGCCGGAGTCTCAAGGTGAGGTGTTGGCATTGGGAAGTCCTAAGCAATTGGGCGCCCTTCGTCCATCTCCACTCCAAAGAACTTCCCGATCGTCGCGCCGACATCAGAAAAACTATCGCGAATTCCATAATCTCCCTGATACTTAGAAGCTTTATAAAGGACGGGAACTCTTTCACGCGTGTGATCTGTCCCACGCCAAGTCGGATCATTCCCATGGTCAGCAGTGATGAGCACAAGGTCCTCTTTCGAGACGCTTTCCAGAAATTTTCCAAATTCGGCATCCCATTGCTCGAGCGCCAAGCCGTAAGCCTCGGGGTCTCGGCGATGTCCGTAAAGCATATCAAAATCGACAAAATTCGTCATGATTAAGCCTGGCTCAGCGAGCTCCTCTTTCGCTTTTCGCGTGGCGTCCCAGAGCGCGGCGTGTCCATTTGCCTTCAGCTCTTTCGTAAAGCCCTGATGAGCAAAAATGTCGCCAATTTTTCCGATTCCCACCACTGGGAATCCAGCCTCTTTCACCCGCTCTAGGACAGTCGCCCGCGGAGGAGGGACCACATAATCTCTGCGATTTCCGCTTCTCAGGAATTCGCCCTGCTTCCCCACAAAGGGCCGAGCAATGACGCGCCCGATCAAGGGCTCCATGACGGCCTCCCGCGCGACTTCACAAAGCTGATAAAGCCTCTCTAAACCAAAGGCCTCCTCATGCGCCGCGATTTGAAAAACCGAATCTGCGGAAGTGTAGAAAATCGGTTTTCCAGTGGAGACACTCTCGTTTCCGAGCCGCGCAATAATCTTGGTGCCACTCGCATGGCAATGCCCCAGTGAGCCTTCGAGCTCACAAGTTTCATGCAAATGTTCCAACAATTCCTGCGGAAAACACTGAGGGCGATTTGGGTAGTATCCCCAGTGCCAACGAGCTGGAACCCCAGCCATTTCCCAATGCCCGCTCGGGGTGTCTTTGCCCGTAGAAATCTCCGTCGCGGCCGCGAAGGCCGCTGACACCCTTTGCTCTTTCCACCCCGCCGGATAGCGCCCGTGAACCAGACGATATGATTCCCCTAAGCCCAGATCTTGAAGATTCGGCAAATGCAGGGGCCTTCCTTTTACCTCTAAAAACCACTCAGCAATGTGACCCAAGGTGTCACTCCCTTCGTCACCAAAATCCGCCGCATCAGGAGCCCCGCCAATCCCGACTGAATCCAACACAAAGCAAAAGAAAGTTCCCATTCCCTGAGTTTAAAAAAAATCAAGCCGATGTCACTCCCGCAGGCCCTAGCAGTGAGTGAAACTTGTGGCCGCTAGATCAGGATCACTGCGCATGATCGCTCAACTGAGAACTTGGAAGATCTCAGTCGAGAAGCTTCTCCGGCAGGCCCTCTTCCGGAAACGCGCAGGACCCCTTCGTCACGAGTGACTTGCGATGACGCGCAATCAAGCGATACCCCCACTCGCGCAGTCTGCTGGGAATGATTTTCAAGATCCACGCGATGACGCGTCCCAGCCCCCCGGCCTCCTCGAAGGCCCCTCCCGCTGCGATGCTTCCTCGGAAAATTTCACCCCCACGCAGGAGGGCCATTGAATCTTCCTCCTCAGAAATCCCCCACTCATTCGCCGTCTTTCCTCCCAGCGGGGCAAAGCGGAGACGGTCCCCTGCATCCAGCCGATTCAGCCAGCGCACACTCCCGCAACAGAGCAGGCACTCACTGTCAAAGAACACGATTATTCCCTCGCTCACGAGTGAAGCTTGCCAGCTCCCCACGAAAAATCGAAGATTCTTTGTGATGGCCGAGCACCAACGCATTCACGATCTCCCCCCAGAGCAAAAACCTCGCGAAAAAATGGCGGCTCTTGGGGCCAGTGCTCTTTCTAATGAGGAACTTTTAGCGATCTTCCTGCGCACGGGCACCCGGGGATCCAGCGCGATTGAAATCGGCCGCCAACTCTTGCGTAAGCATGGTGGCTTAGTCCCCTTAGCCCGTCTCGATCTCGCCGAACTCTGCAAAGAGCACGGCCTAGGTCTGGCGAAAGCCTGCCAACTCCAAGCTGCCTTCGAGCTAGGAACCCGCGCCGCACGCGATGGCTCAAGCGCTGTGATCCTCACGAAAAGCTCCGACATTTACGATTTTTTGGCACCCCAATTAGCCCACCTTGCCTCAGAAAAACTCTTCGTCCTCAGCCTGCACGGGAATGGGCGCTTGATCAAAATGCGTGAGCTCTCGAGCGGCTCTTCCAATCAAACAGTCGCCTCGGTCTCTGAAATTCTGGGGCCGGTTCTCATCGACCAAGCTCCGAACTTTATCGTGGCGCATAATCACCCCTCAGGAAATTCTTCACCCAGTGTAAGTGATCAGAGAATCACGGCCTCCCTGAAGAAAGCGGCCCTCATTATGGGGCTTAATTTTGTCGATCACCTCATCGTTGGTCGTCCGCACGATGGCACCTCGGGCTACTATTCCTTTACTGAAGATCACCAAATTTAATCCCATGCCTCAAATCCACCCACTGGCTCTCGTCTCAGATTCCGCACAGCTCGCTCCAGATGTGGAGGTTGCCCCTTTCGCAATCATTGAGGACAATGTCACGATCGGTCCGGGCTGCCGGATCGCATCTCAAGCGAAAATTTGCTCGGGAGTCATCATGGGCTCCGATAATATCGTCCATCATGGCGCGGTGCTTGGTGGAGACCCACAGGATCTTAATTTTGATCCTGCCAGCTCCTCCGGAGTGCTCATCGGAAATGGCAATACCTTCCGTGAGTATGTCACCATTAATCGCAGCACTCAGGCTGAAAGTCACACCACGATTGGCGACCGTAACTTCCTAATGGCGGTGGCCCATCTCGCTCATGATGTCACGATGGGGCATGACAACATCCTCGCGAATAATGTCATGATCGCGGGGCACTGCCAGCTTGGCTCGCACATCTTCCTAGGCGGCGGCAGTGCGATTCACCAATTCATCCACATCGGGGACTTCGCCATGACACAGGGCAACTGCGGCATGACCCGTGACGTTCCTCCCTACTGCATCGTCCATAAAATTAATGAGCTCTCTGGCTTAAACGTCATCGGGCTCAAGCGCGCGGGCTTTTCTCCAGAAGAAAGAAAAGAGCTCAAGCGCGCCTACTCCCTCTTATTAAATTCGAAAGCCACGCGAGCGGACGCCCTGCAAGAAGTCGATCAGCTCAGCTGGGGCCCACTGGCTACCAAATTGATTGAGGCCGTTCGCACTCCCTCCGTGAAGGGCATTCTCACGCGCTAGCTCCCTTTTGATTGCATCTTTTTCTAGGGGCTCTAAAAACATGTCTGACAAATCACACGCATGAGCAAAAGAGTCCTACTCACCACCACCTCCTTCCAAGACACCCCCGGCAGCCATCAAACGCTTCTTGATTCACAAGACTGGGAAATCGTCCGCGCACGTGGCCCCCTCTCTGAAGCGGAAATGCTAGACCTCGCGGGTGAGTTCGATGCCTTCCTCTGCGGAGATGACGCCATCACGGCTGCCGTCATTGACCGATCACTTCCGCGTCTCCAGATCATTTCTAAGTACGGCATCGGTCTGGATAAGATTGAGGTGGACCACGCCACCGCGAAAAAAGTCCCCGTCCTTTTCACCCCCGGGGTGAACCACACGACCGTCGCCGAGCACACCTTTGGCCTGCTCCTGAGCCTCAGCAAAAAAATCCACTCAAATGCCCTCGCGGTCGAAAATGGCGAGTGGGTCGCGGGTTGGAAAAAACCCGTCGGGAATGAAATCATGGGAAAGACCATCGGCATCTTGGGGCTCGGCCGGATCGGGAAAGAAGTCGCGATCCGGGCACGCGCCTTCGGCATGGAAATCATCGCCTTCGACCCTTACTTTGATGAGGCCTTCGCCGCCCAGCATCAGATCAAGCGCTGCACTGACATGGATGAGGTGCTGCATCACGCAGACGTCGTCTCACTCCACTGCTTTCTAAATGCCGAGACGGAAGACATGATCAATGCCGCTAAAATCGCTGAAATGCGCGATCAAGTCATCGTCCTAAACTGCGCGCGCGGAGAACTCGTCAACAGCGAGGCAATCGCTGAAGCTCTCAAGTCTGGCAAGCTCGGTGGATACGGGGCAGATGTTCTAGACGCTGAGCCTCCGGCCCCTGATCACCCCCTCATCGGCGCTCCAAACTGTATCATCACGAGCCATATCGGCTCACGCACTCATCAATCAGTCCAACGGCAAGCAAACCGCTGCCTCCACAATGCCATCAACTTCTTCGCCGGTGAAGATGATGTTCTCTGCGCCAACGGCCTCATTTAACCTCTTCATTTCACTCCTATGAGTCTCGATATCAAACCTGCCTCCGCCTGCGCCTACGACATCATCTCGATGGGCGAAATTATGCTCCGTCTCGATCCCGGCGATGGCCGAGTCCGCACAACTCGCCAATTCCAAGCTTGGGAAGGCGGCGGGGAATACAATGTGGCCCGTGGTCTGCGCCGCTGCTTTGGAAAACGGGCCGCCGTGCTCACGGGCTTCGTCGATAACGAAGTGGGCCGCCTGCTCGAAGACCTCGTGATGCAGGGCGGAGTCGATCCCCAATTCATCAAGTGGACGGACTTTGATGGCCTCGGCGTAGCGGCTCGGAATGGGCTAAACTTCACCGAGCGGGGCTTCGGCCTGCGGGCGGCAAAAGGGACTTCTGACCGTGGTCACACCGCAGCCAGTCAGCTGAAATTTGAGGACTTCGACTTTGAACACATTTTTGGCAGCTTAGGCGTCCGCTGGTTCCACACTGGAGGGATCTTTGCCGCTCTCTCAGAGGGGAACGCTCAGCTCACCATCGAGGCCTGTAAAATCGCCAAAAAATATGGCACAATCGTATCCTACGATCTGAACTACCGGCCCTCCCTTTGGAAGTCGATCGGTGGGCAGGAAAAGTGCCAAGAAGTGAACCGCGAGATCGCAAAATACGTGGATGTCATGATTGGGAATGAGGAAGACTTCACAGCCTGTCTTGGCTTCCAAGTGGAGGGTGTCGATGAGGAAAATATTACCGGAATTGATGTCTCAAATTTCAAGAAAATGATCGAGAAAGCGGTCGAGACTTTTCCAAATTTCAAGGCAACTGCCACCACCCTGCGCGAGGTTCATACCGCCTCGGATAATGACTGGGCTGCCTTGGCTTGGCATGAGGGTCAATTTCATCATTCGGTGAACCGTGAGCACCTTGAAATCTTCGACCGAGTCGGGGGAGGTGACTCCTTCGCCTCCGGCCTCATTTACGGGTTTTTAGAGTTTAATGACGCCGCGCAAGCGGTCGAGTGGGGCGCAGCACATGGGGCCCTGGCCATGACCACTCCCGGCGACACCACGATGGTCACGCGGGATGAAGTGGCGAAACTCGTCGGCGGAGGATCGGCCCGCGTCGATCGCTAAAGAAATGCTCCCCCCCTTCTCCTCGCACTTCAGAATGTCACGACTCTCCCCACTTTTTTTTCTCGTTTCGCTGCTCCTGCTCTCTTGCTCCGGCCCGGGCGGACCGCGGGACTTCCGGACTTCTTTTTCGGCCCCTCAACTGCCGCCACCGGGGGGCTCTCCAAACATTTTTAAAAGCTATTCGGCGGAGGGCGATGCCGTGATGATGGATGGGTGGGCCCGTGACTTTGATCTATCAGGAGTCTCTTTCAATGAGCGAATGACTTTGACCCTCGTCACGAAGCGCCACGTCGTAATGGCCAAGCACTACCCTCGCAAGCCCGGCTCTCCCGTCATTTTTCATGACCGCAATGGCCGGCGCTTAGTGCGGATCATCCTGAAAGTCCGGCCCGTCTTCGGAGATGTCTCCGTGGGCTTGCTCGATCATGAGGTCCCAGCGGGCTATCACATTTACGCCCTTCCGACCCCGAGGGAAGATTACACGCAGCTCGTGGGAGAAACCGCAGTCTTAACGGATCAAAACCGGCGGCTCTTTTTTCATGAAATCAGGCTCGTCACTCCGACCTTCATCTCCTTCCGCTGGCCGAAAGAAAGCGCGCATGGCTGGGGGAAAAAACTGATCGGTGGCGATAGCGGAAACCCCTCTTTTCTCATCTCAGGAAAGGAGCTCGTCTTGATTGAGACTCACAGCACTGGCGGCGGCGGAGCCGGTCCCTTTTATGGGAACCCGCAGCTCCAAAAACGCCTGCAAGAGGAAATCACGCGCCTTGCTCCCGGCTATCGCTTCCGGACAAAGGATCTTTAAATTAAAAAAACGCGCTACTTCACGCCCATCTCGCCGAGGCGATTATTGGCACTATGATAGCCTTGGCGGATTTCTAATTGATCGCCCTCATCCCTTGCGAGTTCTTGCCATAAAATTTTGGCTTCCTCTAAATACTTCACGGCGAGCTCTCGCTTATTCCGGAGGTCTGCGGAGTAGCCTAAATCTGTGCAGAGATAGGCGAGGGATTTACGCACTTCTGAGGGGTGAGGGCGCGTCATCTCACTTGCTAAAAGGGCTCTTAATTCACCTCGGGCCACTTCTCCCATCTCCAGTTCTGATTCACTCTGCCCTTGCAGGCCCATGAGGCCAGCGAGCTGCCACTTCAGGGAGGCAAGAAGGTAGCGCCCGCTCCAATGCTTGGGCTGATTTGCCAAGCCTGCTTCTAAGTTTTTGATGCTTTTGCTCAAGAGTGCCTGAGCCTCCTTCGGCTTACCCTCATCGCGAAGTGCAGTGGCGATGATCCCTTGCTGAGAGGCTAGATCAACTGCTAGGCGAAAATCATCCGGGAGTTTTCCTGCCAGTGAACGGAGTTTAGCCACCCCCTCGCGCGCCAGTGCTTCCGCGCCGAAGGTGTCTCCCTGCTGCCACTTTGAGACGGCGCGGGCTGCGGTCGCTGAGGCGATCTGGTATTCTAACTCCGGCGAGGGATTTTTTTGCTTCTTAGCCAAGGCGCTGAAACTTGCGGCGGCATCTGCTCGGAGTTTGGCGGCGTTTTCAAAGGCACCTTCACCCTCCGCGGCGCTTGCGGCAGAGAGGTAGCGCCTCCCTACTAAAAGGGCCGCCGTGGGGTTCTCCGGATGCAGTTCTGCGAGCTCTTGATAGGATTTTAAGCTGGCCAGAAAGTCGAGTTCGGCTCGTGAAGTATCCCCTTTGGCCATCCACATCCGCCCCCGCGCCAGCTCGATCGCGGCCTTGGCTCGGAGGGCTCGTGACTCGTCATTGACCCAGACACGCTGAGCGATTAGCTCCGTCGGGTCGATGAGAGGGTCGAGATTTTTAGGGTCAAGCTTCGAGCTCACAAGGAGTAACCTCATGCGGGCCCGTGCGAGGTAGTCTTCAGTTAAGTCCCCCTGCTCAACTGCCTCGTTGAGCAATAATTTACCGAGACGCAGATCCCCCCGAGCAAGGGCCAGCTCGGCCTTTCTTAAACGGAGTAAAGCGGCGTGCTTGGCCAGCTCGGGGCGCTCCGCTAAGCCCTGCAGTTGTTCATCGATTTTTTCGGTGAGGTAGGTGAGGCGTTCGGCCCGCCCTTCTAGAACGGGTAGGTTATCGATCCCCTCCTCGAGCAGCCAGTTAAAGAGCGTGTCATTGGTTTGCTGCACGGAGGTCAGCTGGATTGCTGCTTTTCCTTGCTCGTTTTTTAAAGCGATCTGAGATTCATCACGTTTGTTGAGCGCTTTCTCCTCGCTGGCGAGGGAAGCATCTCGCTGTTGCTTTAAAGCGCGCATCGAGGCTTCTGTTTCCGCTTGATACTCCGCCAAGGCTGCTTGAGCTTTTCTGGCCTCCCCCACGCGGGTGTTTTGAGTCAGCGCCCAGGCAGCGCCGAGGCCCAGCGCGATGAGGGAAGCCACCGCAAAGAGAGCGGTCATGACTCCCTTCTTGCGCAGAGCGGATTTTTCACTCGCCACTAAGCGGCGCTTTTCTGCTTCAGTCGCCAATTCGCCTTCAAGGCGGTCAAAATAGCGAGTGACTTCGCGCATGTTGCCGGGGCGGCCCATCGGATCCAGCGAGAGGCAGAAATTAACGATCTCACGTCGCCGAGCCTCGCGCTCATCCTTCGGCTCGGTCGGCCAGCTGAACGTCGCATCTCCTTCCAAGCCCTCTGCGATCCCTTGGTAATCTGCCTCGATGCCAAAGCGTTGCTGGGTGCCTGGGGCTGGGCTAACGCCTTCAAAGACCTCATGGCAGCGCGGAAACACTCCCGTGAGAAGGCGATAAGCCAAAACTCCAAAGGCATAGACATCCCAGCGGTATCCTGCTTCCTCGAGGTATCCTTCAGGGTAGCGCAGCTGCTCCGGCGGAGCGTAAAGGAGGGCGTCACTATAAGTCATGCGGTGGACTCCGGGCATGAAGCCACTGGCATAATCTGCGAACAAGGGTTCTCCCTCATTCTCAAAAAAGATATTCCCGGGCTTCAAGTTCCCATGAGCGACCTTGGAGGTGTGCAAGGCGGCCAGTCGACTCGCGAGGCGAAGAATCAAAGGCCATGATTGATCATTCGATTGATACTTCTCAAAAAATGTTTGTAGCGTGCGCGGGCGGTATTGTTCAAATCCCTCGAGCGCTTCCCCTTCATTCACGGCTTCACGATCCGCCATGAGAGGCATCACGATGCAGCTGGGCCGGGCCTCCAGAGTCTGTGCCAGGACCGGCACCGCGACATTGCGGAATCCCCCCTCCATGACACGGCTCACGCGGCTTGCTAGGAGTGAGCTATTGGATGAGAGGACCTCAAAGGCCTTGATGGCACAGCGTGATCCATCTTCACGCTCTGCTTCATAGACCGTGCCAGATGCACCAGTGCCAATTTCAGCGAGGATCTTGTATCCTTGGATATTAGGGGGTTCCATAAGTTACGAAAGTTGAGAAATCCACAAAAACGGGCAAAAGTCCAGCCTTCGAAGCTTGAGATTTTCGCCCAAGGCATTCCTTTCCGTGAGATTTCACCACGCGGGCCTCCCCGTCATCTGGGTTTCAAAAGCACACCTTCGGCGTGATCAAGGACCAAGCGCCCAGCCCCCTTTAGGAGCTCACATCGGCATCTGTCTCGAGCGGACAGGGCTTTTCCTGTTTGATAAAGAAACTCACTTGTTCTAGTTCCAGAGCGAGGTCGACGCTATTCACGGTGACGGATTCAGGCACTTGCAGAACGGTGGGCGAGAAGTTCAAAATCCCCTGCACCCCTGCTTCAACGAGCTCATTGGCGACTTCTTGAGCATGTTCTGCAGGAACGGAGAGAACGGCCAATCTCACCTGATTCTGCGCAATGTAAGCGGGCATTTCAGAGACGTGCCGGACCGTGACATCAATCCCTCTCAGGACGACTGCTTCAGGGACCGCATCGAAGGCAGAAACCACCTCAAAGCCCTCTTTTTGGAAGCCGTCATAACGTAAGAGCGCAGCCCCTAAGTTACCCACTCCGACGAGAATCACGGGTTGGAGATGCTCCCGCCCGAGCACCTCTCGGATCGCATCAGAGAGCTCGGCAATCGGGTAGCCCAGCCCGCGCGTCCCAAAAGTCCCCAAATAGCCAAGATCACGACGCAGCTGTGCGGCATTTACCCCAGCAGCTTTTGCTAAAGTGGATGAACTGACGGTTTCCATCTGATTCTCATCAAGCCGCTTCAGGCAGCGATGGTAAATTGAAAGGCGGTAAATCGTCTTTCCTGGAATAAGGGGCTTTTCCATAGTCCTAAAAATCACCTTCATGCCTAAAAAGTCAAGAAACACTCTATTTCAAACCTTCTCTTACTTTCCGGTGGAGAGGGCCTAAAAAAAGCCCACACATCTCTGTGAGGGCTTTTTAGAAAGCTGGTGGGCAGAGAAGGATTCGAACCTTCGTACACTTACGTGAGCAGATTTACAGTCTGCCGCCTTTAACCACTCGGCCATCTACCCATATTAGGCTCCGATTGCTCGGAAGATTTTTCGTGGGCCAACGCGCCTTGCAGCGCGTCGACGGCGGGGATTTATGAACCGGAGCGCCTTCGCGCAAGAAGAAAGTGATTCTTTTGTGATCAATTTTCAGAATGCTTGCCGATGAGGGAATTGCCCCCCCTCTCTCGGGAGGTCGATTGTATTCTGAGTCGAGGTCCCTAAGCGCTAGAGAATCAACACTCTCATCTTCTCGGGCGGACTTTGTGAAATATTTCACAAAGTCGCTTTACGGCACGCCAAAGGCCTTGCATAGTGCCGCCGCTACGGACCTTTGGTGGGTCTGATGCACCCTTGTTTTAAACCAGCGCGATAGAACGATGAGCGAAGATGCCCCGGCAACAACCGCAACGGCTGAGAAGAAGCTTCCCAAAGATTTGGCCGCCGAGAATGGCATGGTCAACGTGCAGATTGATGGACACTGGATTCAGGTTCCACGTGGGACTCGCATGATCGAGGCCGCCAAGATGGCTGAGAAAGAAGTCCCTCACTATTGCTACCACCCTAAGCTTTCTTCCCCCGGTAACTGCCGGATGTGCCTGGTCCAAATGGGCATGCCTCCCCGTCCCGCTCCCGGAGCGGAGCCTGAATATGGCGAAGACGGCTATCAGGAAATCGGCTGGATGCCTCGCCCTGTCATTGCTTGTGCGAACACCGTGGCCGAGAACATGGGAATCCGTACCACGGGCGAGTTGGTCGAGGACACTCGCAAGGGCGTGATGGAATTCCTCCTCATTAACCACCCTCTCGATTGCCCGATCTGCGACCAAGCTGGTGAGTGTAAGCTCCAAGAATTTTCCGTCGAACACGGCAGCGGGCAATCCCGCTTCCAAGAATCGAAAATCAAGAAGCCCAAGAACGTCGACATTGGTAAAAACATCCGCCTCGATGACGAACGCTGTATTATGTGCAGCCGCTGCATCCGCTTCATGGATGAAGTTGCGGAGGAACCCGTTCTCGGTTTCTCACAACGCGGCACCCACACTTCGGTGACGGTCCACCCCGGACATCGCCTTGACAATAACTACTCGCTCAACACCGCAGACATCTGTCCAGTGGGAGCGCTCACTTCTAATGACTTCCGCTTTCAAATGCGGGTGTGGTTCTTGAAAGAAACCAAGAGCATCGACATCAACTGCGGAACCGGAGCCAACACCGTGATCTGGACTCGTGGAAACGAGATCTTCCGCGTCACTCCTCGCCAGAACGATGAGGTCAACTCGGCTTGGATGCCCGATAGCCACCGCCTCGCTTTCCATTCTCTTCAGACCGAAGACCGCCTCACCCGTCCTCTGATTCACAAGAATGGCCAACACGCTGAGAGCACTTGGCTCGAAGCCACTTCAAAGGCCGCCGAGGGCCTCGGCATGCGCCAGCCAAATGAGGTCGCGATCATTGCTTCCGGCCGTATGAGTAATGAGGAACTCTACCTCACGCACAAGATTGCGCAATCCATCGGGACCGACCTCGTCTCAATCGTCCCGCGCAAGGAGAAGTCAGACGGAAAACTCATCTCTGAAGATCGCAATCCCAATACAACTGGCGCGAACTTGATTTTGGGAACTGACGAGGCCTGCGCGAAGCTCGATGCGATCCGTGAAGGGGTCATTTCAGGCCGGATTAAGTCCCTCATTGTCCTACAAGAAGACCTCCTAGGAGATGCCGACTTTAAAAAAGAAGAACTGGCCAAGCTGGAGCACCTCGTCGTCACGCACACCCATGCCAATCCAACTGCCGCGCAGGCCACGGTGGTTCTCCCCGGCACGGGCTTTGCTGAAAAGCGCGCCACTTATGTCAATGTTACCGGCCGCTTACAACGCGCGAATCAAGCGGTCATCGCCCCCGGCGAGGCTCGCGATGATTGGGAGATCCTCTCCGCCTTGCTCGCCAAGTTGGACAAAGACTACCAGGCGCCCGCCTCGATGGATGGGGTGTTCAATGCCCTCGCACAAGAGATTCCCGCCTTCCAAGGTCAGAGCTTCGGCTCGATAGGTGACCTCGGCGTTTCCATCACTGAGACCGGAATTACGATTCCACTTCTTGAGCAGGAAAAAGCCCGTAAGGAATCCGGCATCATCGTAGGATAAAGCACTTTAAGAACTCCAAAAATGGACATTACTCTTTTCATTGCCGCCGCCATCAAGATCGGCGTTTTCATCGGAATCACGATGACTTTTGTGAGCATCTGCGTCATCTTTGAGCGCCGCTTTTCAGCCATTATTCAGGATCGCGTCGGGCCAAACCGCACCATGGTCCCGCTCTCGATCCTTGGCTTCAAAAAAGACTTCGCCCTCCCCATTGGTGGCCTCACGCAACCGGTGGCTGATGGGCTCAAATTCATCTTAAAAGAGGACTTCACCCCTTCTTACGTTCGCACGGTCTTCTTCTGGCTCGCGCCCGTTCTCGTGGTGGTTCCAGCCCTCCTCACCATGGCTGTCGTTCCCTTCGGCAGCCCGATGGAATTTGGCGATACCGTCATCCCCATGGCTGTGGCTGACCTCAACGTCGGTCCCCTCTTCATCTTCGCCATCGCTTCCCTTTCGGTTTACGGCATCACCCTTGCTGGTTGGGCATCGAACTCTAAGTATCCTTTCTTCGGTGGGGTCCGCGCCTGTGCACAAATGATCTCTTACGAGATTGCGCTCGGCCTCTCCATCATTCCCGTTCTCATGTTTTTCGGGACCTTGAACCTTGGACACATCGTCGAGTATCAAGTCGCCAACGGCTGGCTCCTCCTTCCTTTCTGGGGCGAAGGCTTATCGCTTCAGCGCTGGCTTCTCCTCATCCCTCTCGGCATTTCCTTCGTGATCTTCACCACCTCGATTTTCGCGGAAACCAACCGCATGCCTTTCGATCTTCCGGAGTGTGAAACCGAGCTCGTTGGCGGATACCACACCGAATATTCCTCGATGAAATTCGCCCTCTTCTTCATGGGAGAATACGCCGCGATGGTCGTGGGCTCCGCCTTGATCGTCACTCTCTTCTTTGGTGGATGGTCCATTGGCTTCGGCATCGATGGCCTCCTTCCCACCGGCGCTTGGTGGGTCAGCCTTCTCCACATTGGCTGCTTCCTCACCAAGGTCACCGTCTTCATCCTCTTCTTCATCCTCGTGCGCTGGACCATTCCACGTTTCCGTTATGATCAGCTCATGAATCTCGGTTGGATCGTCTTTTTCGAAGCCGCTCTTATCAACGTCTTCATCGCCGCTCTTGTCGTAGCTCTCCCAAGCATCGGCTTCATGGGCTTCGTCATCGGCTTCATCATCCTCCTGATTGCTTCAGTCTTACTGATCATGATCGCAAAAGGAGCTACTAAGAAACCTTCGGCCACCGCAGTCTAGACCATCTTTAACACCTTCAACTCATGGCTATCATCAAAGTCCAACGTCCAAAGCTCTCTCCCGGAGAGAAGATCTACTTTGGGTCTATTTTTAAGGGCATGATCATCACTCTGCGTCACGCATTCCGATCACTCGTCGGAAAGTCCACAGGCGCCAAAGAGCTCAACTCCTCTGGTGTCGGTATCACGATGCAATACCCCGAACAAAAGTGGGACGAAGAGCTTCCTGAGTATTACCGTGGCACTCCTGCTCTCGTCACCGACGAGCAAGACCGCGAGCGCTGCGTCTCTTGCCAACTTTGCGAATTCATCTGCCCGCCCAAGGCCATCAAAATCACGCCAGGCGAAATTCCTTCGAACGACGAGTGGGCCAAAGTTGAAAAACGGCCTCAAGCCTTCGACATCGACATGATCCGCTGCATCTACTGTGGCATGTGTGAGGAAGTTTGCCCCGAGCAAGCGATCTACCTTCGTCCCGACTACGTCGTCACCGGAACCACCCGCAAGGAAATGGTCCACGACAAAGACCGCCTCTACGAAATCGGCGGAAAACGCGTCGGCCTCGTCAACAAGTGGAATGAGCTTAAGTGATTGGTGATTAGGTTAAGAAGTTATTAAGATGGGTAATTTACAAACATTTGAGGAACTCGAAGCTTGGAAGGCATGCCGTGCTTTCCGAATCTTCATTGCCAAAAATGTGACCCTTAAACTTCAGGAGCAACGCGAATATTCTCTCGCTGATCAACTCAAACGCTCTTCTCGATCTACAACTCACAACATTGCCGAAGGATTTGGACGCTTCCATTACCGCGACAACTACAAGTTCTGCTCCATCGTTCGCGGCTCTCTAACAGAAGCACTCGACCAAGTCATCTGTGCTTACGACGACGATCTCATTTCAAAAGAAATTTTAAACAATGTCCGCGAACTGTTTAGCCATGCTTCCAAAGTTCTCAACGGATATATGTCCTATCTCGCCAAGTCCGCAACCAAGTCTCAATAACCCACTAACCTGTTAACCCAATAACCTACTAACCGGTTCCATGGACACAATTGCTTTCTACCTCTTCGCCATCCTCGCCGTCACTGGCGGGATATTCCTCGTAGCCTTTCGGAACCCCGTTTCCAGCGCCCTTGCGATGGTTCTTTCCTTCGTCGGACTCGCCGGACTCTTCATTGGGCTCAATGCCTACTTCGTCGGGATTGTTCAAATCCTCGTCTATGCGGGCGCCATCATGGTCCTCTTCATCTTTATCATCATGCTGCTCGATCTCAACGACGAGAAGCCGGTGAAGTTTAAATCGTCGACCATTCTCGCTGGAGTGGTGATCCCCCTCCTCCTCGTCGCTCAAGTCCTCGGAGTCATTCAATCCAACAACACCGGCGACGCGGGCGAGTTTGTAAAAATCGATGCCAGCACAATGGCCGAGTCGGCGAAGGCCTATCCTGAAGACTCAGCGATTTATAAAAGCCTCGCTCACGAAAAAACTCCCAAGCTTCCCGATACCAACCTCATCGGGCACTCCATTTTCAATAGCTACAACTTCCCCCTCCAAATCATGGGGGCCTTGCTTCTGGTCGCCACCATCGGGGTCGTCGTTCTCTCTAAACGTTCCGCCAAAAGGGCTCCGACTGAGTCCTAGTTCGTTCCGCCCTCCTTCCCAATCGTTCATTCCGCAATCGTCCATTTGTTCATTTTCTCCGCCATGGCTTCGCTCAACGAATTCCTCTTCATCTCCGGCCTCCTCTTCGCGATTGGGCTCGCGGGAGTCATCATCCGACGCAACATCATCGTCATCTTCATGTCGCTCGAGCTCATGCTCGCGGCTGCCAGCCTAACCTTGGTCGCCTTTTCCAGATTTCACGCGAATAACCCGTTAAACAACGGCCTTCCCGACTACAACGGGCAGGTCTTTGTCTTCTTCATCATTACCGTAGCTGCCGCGGAGGTCGCCGTTGGTCTCGCCATCATCGTCGCTCTCTACCGCGCTCGCCAAACCATCAACGTCGAGGATCTCACCTCAATGCGCGGCTAACTTTTTGACTTCTGATTTCTCATGGACTCACTCGCTTGGCTACTCCTAGGCCTTCCTCTTCTCTCCGCCGCTGTCATCCATTTCGGGCTGAAGCAGATGCAATCGATCTCGGCCCTCGTCGCGACCGCTTCTGC
>CALDZJ010000031.1 GCA_937944055.1 uncultured Verrucomicrobiales bacterium
GTCCGCGACATCACATGAAAGCAAGCCGCCCCCTTTTCCGGCTTCATCCGCCGCCGACTCGCAAAACCCTTCGGCCGTGAAATCCTCCCAATTCTGCGCCCCGTCTTCATCTCCGCCAACTCCAACGGAGTCCACTCCCTATCAACGCTGAACTCCTTATTCTGCAGGGCTTTCAAGCTCATAAATCAAAACTACACCCCCACCCCCAAACCACAAGAAAATACTGTATGCCTGGCATACAATTTTCACGAAGGGCGGGGCTGCCCCCTTCGCTCTTTTCTATTTCTTAAGATTGTTAGTGAAATTTGCCCGATTTCTACCGCTCTCTCAGCTCTCTTAGCGCCCCTTTGAAGCTCGGCGGAGGGCCTCAAAGCACCCAGCCCCGGCTAGCCCGCCCACGCACGGCCCGATGAGATAGACGAGATACCAGCCAGGCCCGTTCGTGGTAAAAGCCAACTCTCCCCAACCGGCTAAGGCGGAAAAAACCCGTGGCCCAAAGTCGCGCGCCGGATTGAAGCCGCCCTGCGTTAAGGGTGCCAGCATGACGATGAGCAGCGCCACCGTCCCGCCGATGAGGAAGGGGAAAAGGCACTCGAGCTTGGGCCGCCGACGCTGAGTCAGTGTGAAAATCATAAAGACTAAAAACGCGGTGCCACCTGCCTCGACTAGGAATGCCTGCTCCACCGTGAGCGACTCCCGCGCTGCTTCATCTAGAGGCTCGCCTCCCGGGTTTGGAAAATATTCCCCATAGATCATCGCCGAGGCCTCACTCCCGGCCTCTCCTCGCAGTAGCCCCTTTTCCTGCTCAAACTCTCGGATCGCTCCTGCAAAAATGGCATGTAAAAGCGCAGCCGCGCAGAAGGCACCCATCACCTGACTCAGCCAATACCCCAGCACTTTTTCTTTCTCAAAATCCCGAAAGCACAGCAGCGCCAAAGTCACCGCCGGATTTAAATGCGCCCCGCTCCGATTCGCCGAGACATTGATAGCGAGGGCAATTCCGAGCCCCCAAATCGTGGCCACTTGCACTAAGCTTAACTCCACCTCCGTCACCACCGAGACACAGACACTCCCACACCCAATGAAGACCAACAAAAAGGTCCCTAAAAACTCCCCTATCACCCAGCTCGGCAATTTCACGCCTGAATCCAAGTCCCGACTGAAGCAACTTGCCAGACCATTTTCCTGATCTCACAGTTCTCCCATGTCCAATCTCAACGTCCTCGGTGAAGCGCTCGCCACTTGCTCCACCTCACCCATGACTGGTTTCTTCCGTGATGGCTGCTGCCGCACCGGGGCGGGTGATCGCGGTCTGCACTGCGTCTGCGCGGTCATGAGCGAGCAGTTCCTGACCTTCAGCAAAAACCGAGGGAACGACCTCAGCACTCCGCGTCCCGAGTTCTCCTTCCCTGGCCTCAAGCCGGGTGACCAATGGTGCCTCTGCGTCCTACGCTGGAAGGAGGCCTTCGACCACGGCTGCGCTCCAAAGGTTGACCTCAATGCCACTTCGGTAGTCTCATTAGAGTTTGTCGATCTCGAGGATCTTAAAAAACACTCCGTATGAGCAAACCCCTCATCCAAGCGGCCGATGATCTCCGCAAGGCACTGCGCGGGCTGAGCTTCCCTGAGCCGGTGAGCTGCACTTATAATCCGCTCGAGTATGCTTGGGAGAGGCATTGCGACTACCTCCGCCGCTTTGGCAAAGGTCAAAAGAAGGTCCTCTTCCTCGGCATGAACCCCGGCCCCTATGGGATGGCTCAAAGCGGCGTTCCTTTTGGTGAAATCTCCTATGTCCGCGACTGGATGGGGATTTCTGGACCTGTCGCTAAACCAGATCCTGAACATAAGAAACGTCCCGTCAGCGGCTTCGACTGCGAACGTTCCGAGGTCTCTGGGAGGCGTCTCTGGGGACTCTTTGCGGAGCTCTTTGACTCGGCCGATTCTTTCTTCAGCGATCACTTTGTCGCCAACTTTTGCCCCCTTGTTTGGATGAAAGAGAGCGGTGCCAACATCACGCCGGATAAGCTCCCGCGCGATTGCATGGAACCGGTGGACAAGGCCTGCCTCCAGCACCTTACTCGCATCATTGAAGTCCTCCAGCCCAGCAAACTCATCGGAGTGGGAGCCTTCGCTGAGAAGCAACTCGCCAGCGTCAAAAGCGATGACCAAGAACTCGGAAAAATCCTCCACCCCTCACCCGCTTCCCCTGCTGCGAATCGCGATTTCGCGGGCACTGCCACTCGGCAACTCCGGGAGTTGGGCATTTTATAAAAATGAGCCTTTTAATTACGAGAGTTCTACGACTTCTCTCAGCTTACGATCTGCACAGCGCTAACGAGGAGTGGGCGGCTCCCTGAGGGGCAGCACGGTGGTGATGGGGTGGTGATCTGAGAAGGGCTGCTCTACCGATAAGTTGACCAGCCCAAGAGTCTCACCAAAGTGGGGGGCGAGGCGGTAGCTTCCTTTTTTATCACGAGGATCAGTGAGGAAGCTTTTGACAAAGATCCAATCAAGCCGCTCGCAGCCCAGCGCGCCAATGGAGCGCGGAACGGAGTAGGTGTAGGTGAAGCCTTTTTGGCTTTGGCGTTGATTCGAGTTCGAGAGCACGCCGCTTCTGCCATGCATCGAGCGGCGAGCATCTCCGCGGAAGTCAAAGGCACCACCATCCTCAAAGCGGAAGTCTCTGATGGTGGTGAAGAGACTGCGGGTTTTATTCGGCAGGACCACCGGAATGTTCCAAGCAAGTGGATCAGCGAGATTCTTAAAGCCATTTACGATGCTGCGGATCTGACTCACTCCGCTCACTTCTGCGGCGAAGAGCCCAGCCGAGAGTAAACGAGTGGGCGAGGTGGCGGTGTTTTGCACCACTCGGTTCAGCGAGGTGGAGCTGACATTTGTGGAGGAGCTATTGAAGTCACCGGCCATCACTACGGGGTTCTTAATCCCCTTAATATAGCTGAGGATTTCCTGAATCTGGCGGCGTCTCTCCTCTGGGGTGGTTTTGATTTCGAGGTGGATATTGATGATCGAGAGCGTCTCCAGCGGGATGCCCGGGACGTGAAGATCGACGCGGGTGAAGGCCCGCCCCCCCACTTTCACTTCGCGAATGGGCTGGAATTTAAAGAGGGTGTGTGAGGCTCTGCGGCGACCCACCTCGATGAAGTCTGGTTTCTGAATTTCTCCTTCATACCAATCGTAGGGCTGGGTTTTTAACTGGAAGAGCTGCACGTCCTTAATGGGATAGCGGGAGAGGACGGCGACGCCGAAGACGCCACGATACTTTGCAGAACTCCCGAGGAGGGCGCGGCAGGCCTTTTTATCAACGTCGCCATTCTCGAATTTGATATGATCCAGTCCGAGGTGGACGGGATCAATCTCGAGTTGCTGCGGCGCGTAGACGAAGTTCATCTTCAGCTTCTTCGCGAGGCGCTTTGCGGCGAAGAGGTAGCCGCTGCGGCAGTGGCCAATATCCATTTCCTGAAGGAGAAGAATGTCAGTGGCAGCGAGGGCGACTCTTTGACGAATCGTCTCTTGGTAAGCGGCGGGCTGCTCCCGGATTTCACTCCGCATCATGCTTTCGAA
Source organism: uncultured Verrucomicrobiales bacterium (assembly GCA_937944055.1). Lineage (GTDB taxonomy): Bacteria > Verrucomicrobiota > Verrucomicrobiia > Verrucomicrobiales > Akkermansiaceae > SW10. The sequence goes on from CALDZJ010000031.1 coordinate 3,583, forward strand.
GCGGGCTGCGGAGGTCATGATCTGGGCGACTTCTGGGACTCTGACTGATTTCTCAATATTCCAAGTGGTGAGGCGGATCGAGGGTCCTAGCGTGGGGTGCTCAGAGTGCTTCGGCATCCCAGAACGGTAATAGACTGAGTTATCAATGAAGGGGGTGGAGAGGAGTTGCTGATATTGTTTGGCTAAGTCCCCGGTGGGCTTCGGGTTTTCCACCATCTGCTTGAGCTGCTTAAAACTGAGGAGCTTTGGGCTCGATTTTTTGACAAAGTGGCCCGGCTGCGATGAGGCGGCGGCGCTCGTGATGATCGCGCTCTCACTCCCCTCCTGAGCGGTGCGAAGGTTTTGGCATGAAAGGAGGCTGCCTAGGGCGCAGAAAAAGATTAGATGTTTCGGGCTCATTGTTTGAGTCTGAGAGTTTAGCACCCTAATTATTCTCAGAGAACTTCAAATCATCATCTTAGGATAATTTTTGCAAGGGGCTTTCCCAGCCTCGGGAGGAGGGGCCGCCTTTTCAGTCAGCGTCGCCGCGCCCGCAAGATGCAGTGCCGCATCTGCTTAGATTTTTCATGCGGTTTGGAGGCTTGTTCTTCAACTTGGAAGCCACACTTGATGAGAAGTTTTTTAAACTTCGGAGCGGGCTCAGAAAGCCAATAGGCGATGCAGCCCTGAGGCGTGATGACTTGGCGGAGTTTCTCTAAAAAAACCGGTGAGTAGAGTCTGGCATTCCCTGCTGTGATCAGATCGTCAGGAGTGTTATCGATATCTAACAGAAGAGCATCGTAGTGCCCCTTCTTTTGCTCAGAGACGATGTTGTAGAGATCACCTTGGATGATTTTGGTGCGTGGATCATCTAAAAGCGGGCCGTTGTGCTCTACGAGAAAGGTCTTATTCCATTCGATAAGCGGCGGCATGAGCTCGGCGACCTCCACCGTGGCTGGACTCCCGAGCAGCTCCAAAGTCCGCTTTAAGGTAAAGCCCAGACCCAGTCCTCCGATCAAGACCTTCGGATGAGGCGGGCGAGACCCCTTGCCCTCCTTCAAGGCATGACATCCCACATCGGCGAGCATTTGCTCCGAGTAGGTGAGCGAGGTGCTCATGAGTTCGAAGCCGTTATACTTGAGGTAGATTTTCCCGTCATGTTTATGAAGGGAGTAGTGCGTGCCATCAGGCATGGTGGACTCCGCAAGCTTCAAGTAAGGCTTCATGCGCCTGATCATGACTCATTCCCCGCAATCCCAAAACCTAATATCCGTGCAAATTCACCTCACTCCCATCGAGCAATTCCACCCGCTTCCCCATTTTTTTCTGGATGATCTTAAAGTGATGACGCTCCTCTGGGGTGATGAGTGAGATGGCTTGGCCGCTTTGCTCCGCCCGCCCGGTGCGCCCAATGCGGTGCAGGTAGTCCTTCGGCGAGCGTGGGAGTTCATAATTAATGACGCAGGGCAACTCCTGAATATCGATGCCCCTTGAAAGGAGGTCCGTGGCCACGAGAACGCGGACTTTGCCAGATTGAAAATCAGCGAGCGACTCCCGCCGGCCGCCTTGGCTCATCTTTGAATGAATCAAGGCTGCGCTGATGCCATTCTTACTCAACTTATTTAAAACACGATCCCCACTCAGAGTGGATGAGACAAAGACGAGAACTTGCTGAAGCTCACCCTGCTTAATGAGGTAGCGCAAGAATGGCCCTTTCCGCTCGGCGCTCACAGCGTAGGCCCTTTGTTCAATAAGTGCTTTTTGGCCTTCTTCATCTTCGATTTGAATGACCACTGCTTGATGAAGTTGCTCGCTCAGAATCTGGCTCGCACTGGCTGAAAAGAGCAGGGTCTGACATGGCACCGGGAGCAGGGAGCGCACTTGCTCAAGCTCATCCTGAAAGCCGAGATTGAGCATCTTATCCGCCTCATCCAAGACAAGGGTCTTCACGGCTGATAAACGGAAGGCATTTTTTCGAAGGAGATCGAGAAGGCGGCCTGGGGTGGCTACTAAAAGATCGACTCGCCCCATTTCCTGCATTTGTCGATTGAGCGAGACTCCTCCAAAAACGGCCCGGCAGCGCAGCGGCGACTCTAGGGCAGTCAGGAACTTACGCGCGACATGGTGGACTTGATCGGCCAGCTCCCGAGTGGGCACTAGAATCAGGACCGAGGGCTCACGGTGCTTTGCCAAGCCCTGCTTACTGAGTCTTTGTAGGATTGGCAGGAGATAGCCCGCGGTCTTGCCAGAGCCAGTCCGGGCGATCCCCAGAACATCCCGCCCTTTTAGAATCGCAGGAATCGCCTCCCGCTGAATCGGAGTCGGCTCAGCGAATCCGCAAACCTCGATCAAGGATGGCGAGAGAGCGAGATCGGCAAAAGTCATGGCCGCTCCTTCTTAAGAGACCCTTCGCGAATAGCAAGGTTCGTCACATCCCCATAAGCTTGCCGGGGAGAGCCACACAAAATGAATGCTCTGACTTGACGATGGAGAAATCGGCCACAAGGTGCATCTCTCTAAGAGATCTGCCTTCATGTCCATTTCCCCCAATTTAAAAGACAAGACCCTCCCCACGGTCCAAGAATGGAAAAAGATCGTCGCGCCGCACACTCAGCCTTCTAACAAGAAGGCCGCATGGCAGGTCATAAACTCACTTGGCGCCTACGCCGCCCTCTGGATCGTGATGTATTTCACGCTCGCCATCTCCTATTGGCTCACCTTCGGGCTCGCACTGATCGCCGGCGGGCTCCTCGTCCGCGTCTTCATCATCTTTCATGATTGCGGACATGGCTCCTTCTTCCGCTCCAAGCGGGCTAATACCATCACCGGCTTCATCTCTGGCGTGCTGACCTTCACACCCTATCATCACTGGAGCTGGGAGCATGCGGTGCATCATAGCGCCTCCGGTGATCTAGACCGTCGTGGCACTGGCGATGTCTGGACCATGACGGTGCAGGAGTACCTCGCCGCACCGCTCTGGAAGCGCTTCATCTATCGCTCCGTGCGGAATCCCTTCATCCTTTTCATCTTTGCCCCACCCTTTCTGTTCCTCATCCGGGAGCGCTTCACTTCCCATGGCGCCAAGGCGCGGGATCGGCGCTCTGTGTATTGGACTAACTTTTCGCTGATCGTCCTCGCGGCTGGACTCATCGCGATTTACGGAGCCCTCCCCTATCTCCTCATTCAACTCACCACCATTCTTGTTGCCTCCGTCTCAGGAGTCTGGCTCTTTTACGTGCAGCACCAATTTGAGGGAGTCTATTGGGAGCGACAAGACGACTGGGATTTCACCGCAGCCGCCCTAGAGGGAAGTTCCTTCTATAAACTCCCCAAAATCCTCCAATGGTTCTCAGGAAACATCGGCTACCATCATATCCACCACCTCAGCTCGCGCATTCCCAACTATAATCTTGAGGACTGCCATAACTCTCATGATATTTTTAAAAGCGTAGAGCCCGTGACACTGAGGAAGGGATTCCAGTCACTCGCCTTCCGCCTCTGGGATGAGAAGCAACGTAAGTTAGTCGGCTTTAAAAATATTCGTAAAAAAGCCTCCTAGACCATTAGGCTCCGAACTTGAGCGAGATGCCCGTGGGCTTGACAACCATCCCAGCAAAGAAGCGACTGGCCAGTGAGGGGTCAAGAGTATGAATCGGCCGTTTATCAAGGAGACCCGGGCCGAACATATTGACGACTTGGCGGAAAGGATCCGTCAAGACTTGCGAGAAATGCTCAATCTCCAACTTCTCCAAGACGGGGTCTTTTAAATAAATCCCGCGCGTTTCCCGATCATACCGCAGACCGCAGGCAAGCTGACAAGTCCCCCCAGTGCTCATTCCCGCGATCTGTCCCAGTGCAGGAATCCCGGAAAGCTGGCCAAGCCGCTCACCTGCCAGCATCCCAGTCGTCAGTCCGATGCGGACCTTGTTTTGCTCCGGGACCATCGAGAATACCGGATTTGATAGGATCAAGTGCCCAACGTCTTGATATCCTCGCTGAAATGGAAAGTAGGGCTTTAGCTTTGCCGCGATGTGAGTCGTAGGGATGAAGAATGGCGATGCGAGCGCGAGATTTGACACCGTCTGACACCCAGGCAACACCAGCGCGGGGGAACATAGGGCAGCCTTAAGGAAGAAATCTCTTCGTGTCATGAAGAGAAGCCTAAACCGCCCCCGCCACAAAATCGAGCCTAGAGACTCTTCAAATACCTCACACTCTCAGTGATACTAGCGAGAGGATGTGGAGAGTGATCCTGCTCGACATGGCAGTGCTGCACTCCGGCCTTTTTTGCCGCCTCTATGATTGGCTCCATCGGGATCATCCCTTTTCCTAATTCTTTAAAAGCCTCCTTAGGAAGCCCTCCATACAACGGAAGAGCTAAGCCCCCCTTCAGATCCTTCAAGTGCAACTGAGAAACACGCCCGCTCAATCTCTTCAGACACTCCAGCGGATCCAGACCAGCAGCTCTGATCCAAAAAACATCCAGCTCGAACTTCATCTCAGAGGTGAATTCATTCTCAAAAATCTCAAACCCACTTGAGCCCTCCATCGGCTGATACTCAAAGGCGTGATTATGGTAAGCGAGCTGAATCCCCGCATCCTTCGCAATCACCGCCGCTTGATTAAGCCTCCCCGCGACTCGTCTATAATCATCCAAACTCTTCCGATTATGCTCATGCAAGTAAGGGACCACCAGATGGGTCAAGCCCAGCTCCTTCGCCTTCTCAAGCACCCTCTTAAAGTCCGAAAACCCCTCATCAGAAGGCTCCACCGCAGTCCCCCACTCGAAATGACAAGAATTCATCGCCAAGCCATGCTCGCGACAAGCCTCAACCATCTTCTTAGACTTCGGGAAACCATACAACTCCCCCTGCTGATATCCTGCATCAACAATCGATCGAATCGCAGCAGAGGCATCTTTCCGAATCGCCGCGCGCATCGTGTAAAGCTGGATTCCGATATTCGCTCGGTAAACATTATCAGCAGTAAGGGCGCTGAGAGTCTGCGCACTCCCAGAAAACAAAGCGCTGGCGGCGGAATTACGGAGAAAATTACGGCGATTCATAAAGATAAAGATAAAGAATCATAAGCTCCCTCATGAAGCCAATGAAAACACACCCATCCATACGTGGAAACTTACCCACATTCTTCAAAAATCGCAAATTTCATCCATCTTGATATTTTGGGAATTAGGCAATATTTCGCAAAATTCCGTATTGCCCAAAAAGCACCCGTAGCCAAAACTCCTGCCCCAAAAAAAAAATTATGAAATCCATCTCCCCCTTGACGCGCCTCACTCTCGTAGCCCTGAGCAGCCTCACCACTCTCACAAGTTCCGCGACCGCGCAATCCGTCGATGACCTCCCCAGCATCACCCCGAAGTCCGGAGACTCCATGGATAAACTCATGGAGCGTCGCAAAGCCGAAGAAGCTGAAGAAAAAGCCGCAAAAGCCGCTGAAGAAGCCGCAAAAGCTGCCGAAGAAGCTCTCAAGGCAACTGCCGAAGCTCGCGAAGCGGCCGGACCTGAAAAAGCCACTCTCCACCAAATCAAACCAGGCGGCAGCCTCACCGCCATCTCTGAAGAAGCATACGGCCGCACCCGCTACTGGCGGATTCTCAAACTCTACAACAAAGTCGACCCCTCAAAACTGCAAGTCGGCCAAGAAATCAAAGCCCCAGACATCCCCTGGCTCCTCGCCAGCTCAGGCCTCCAACAACGCTACCCGAAAGCCGTCGCCAACATCTTAGAAACCAAAAAAATCCTCAGCGAAATCCAAGATAAAGGATCCAAGCCCAGCGATGAGGACCTAGGCGAAATCAGAAACGCTGCCAGCCTCATCTCAGAAGCCCAAAAAGAACTCCTCGCAAAGCAAGCCGGAGTCCCCGGAAGGCCCTCCGCCACCGTCAAGCAACTGCAAACCGTCAAATCTCACCTGCTCCACATCGCCAACAACACCAAAAAAGGACGCACCGACCCTAATAGCCTCGCGCACGAGCACATCAGCAACGCCATCGTCTACGGCGTCCTATGGGCCCAAGGCGGATTTAAATAAGCTCAAAGAAACTCGATCCGGTGATGCTGAAAAAGCCTCACCCGCTCCATCAAGCTAAACTTCCCCTTAGCCTCATTCCAACTCGGCGGGAACGATGGGCTCTTAATCCCAAAGGGCCCCATCCCACACTCCCCATAGTAATAATCCGCCGCTATCGAGCTAAAGCGATTACACACTCTCAGATCGAGATAAGAATATTCCTCATCAGTCTGATAAACAGACACATCCACCCAAACCGGGATCGCCCCCGCCACCCATAAGATCTCCACAACCTCGGACTCCGTCAGCGGCCCTCGGAACTCCTTCAAGCTCATCGCGAGATTTTCAAAAGTCCGCTCGCTCGGCTTCAGCTCCTCATGAGCCTGACGAATATTGATAAAATATCTCCGACCCGGAGGGAGATCATCCGTCACATAGTGCCGCGAAAACGTCACCGCCTCCTCACCAGCCTTATTCAGCAGCTTCCTAAAGTCATCCTTCTCCATAACCGTTCGTATTCTAGCACAGCGGACAAGCTCTCATCCCCAGCAACTCGATTCCCGCCACTCCCCGCTTGACCAAGAAGCCACTCTCCTTAAATTCCCTCCCCTATGGCAATCGTCGCAACAAATCTCAAACGCGGGCAGTGCATCCAATACGAAGGTGAGCGCGGAGTCGTCCTTGGCTTAGAACACCGCACACCCGGAAAAGGAAACGCCCTCATCGCAGCGACCATTCGCTCCTTTAAATCGGGCAAAACCAAAACCATCCGCTTTGCCTCCAGTGAAAAAGTAGACATCGTCGACACTGATCGCCAGAAGCTCGAGTTCTCATACGCCGAGCCCGGCACCTACCACTTCATGGATCCAGTTTCCTTCGAGTCAATCGGCATCGACGAAGGCTTCGTCGGAGACGCCAAAAACTTCATCAAAGAAGGACAAATTGTCGAAATCCTCTTCATCGAAGAAAACCCCGTTTCAATCGATCTCCCTGATAACGTAGAGCTCAGCATCGCGGAAACCTCTGAGGGCCTCAAGGGCGACACCGCGAATAACCCCACCAAGCCCGCAGTCCTCGAAACTGGCCTCACCATCCAAGTCCCCCTCTTCGTAAAACAAGGTGACCTTGTCAAAGTGAGCACAAAGGACAGCGCCTACATGGGCCGCGCTTAAGACCAAGCAAAAAAACTCTAACCTATTTCCTTAAAAAAACCTCGGACGTGACAAAATCGCGCCGGGGTTTTTTGTTTTGAATCCGGCTGAACTTCGCTAGCGTTCAAGCGATGAAGAACTTCGTCCTCCTCCTCTTCGCCCTTTTCATCATCGTAGTCTTCGGAGGCTCAGCATTCTTCTTTTGGGACATATCAAAAGGCGCACGCTTCGAAAGATTAGATCAACCAGCGCAAGAAACAGAAACATCCCTAAGTGAGAAAAGGGAGAAAAGGGAGAAAACTGAAGAAACCGAGAGCCCTAAAAAACCCTAGGAAACTCGGAGGCACGCCATCTTCTAGCGAGACTTAATCGCATCAATCGCATTCTGAGCCAGAATCTTCAACTCGGCATCTCCCGAAGACTTCGCCTTTTCAAGAAGCGAAAGTGACCTCTGCGTCCCAGTCTTCGCAAGCACCAAGATCGCCGCCTTTTTGAGCTTCAGAGGCGACTCATCCAAATGAAAGAGAAGACGCTTCTCTACCCCACTCCCTAGATCCATATATTGCTTACTCCATAACTCAGGGTCCTGTCCCCAAAGGAGATCAATAATCGCAGGAGCCTCTGGCGAGTCATTATCAGTCAGATAATTCACAAAAGACTTCGGAACGATCACATCACCCTCCATCCACTTCTTCACGTGTCTCGCAGCAGTCTGAACACTCGCCCCATCCCCCGCCGCCCAGATTCTCAGAGCCTTTCCCAAATTAGAAAGCAGGATCGGGTCATTCTCACCTGCCAAAATTCGCATGAACTCCGGAACGATCTTATCACGATGAAGAAGCTGAACATTCGGGCGGACATTCGCCAAGCGCCCCACCGCATCCTTCACCCGCATCGGATCCAGCGCCTTCAACTCGTTCAGATTATTCGAGAAAAACGCAGGATGCTCTGGGTCCGCGATCTTTCTCAAAAGATCATCACTAGGCTCCGCGAAAAGAGTCGGCGAAAGCTCCAAATCAACCAAACGATACTCCGGGTAGGTCGTAACTTCACCGAGGCGCTCACTACAGCGGCGCGCCACCGTATCGAAATCCAAAGGGAGCCCAGAAATCACAAGCAAACTATCCTTCTCATTATTACGGGTATATCGGCCGATCCCCTCATTAGGTGGAATTGAAAGCGCCTTCATGAGAAACTTCTCAATCTCATGATACTGCCGCCCACTCATATTCTCGATGAAAATGCCCACAACATAGTCCTCACCCTCTGCGCCATACTTCTGAACCATCGCATCAATTTTACGCTGCATCCCAAGGTAGCCAACGCGCGCCTTAATCCCCTCCTCATCAAGAGACCCCGCAGACTCATCGCCCTGATCTGAGACCACCTCATCAGCACTGATCTCAGCATACGGAGTCAAATGAACCGGGCGGAGGAACACAAGCGCCATAAGAGCGCCAAAAAGAAGCAGCGCAAATAACACGCTCTTCACACGCCAATTTTTAGCACCCACCACAATCAGCATGGACCCCAGAAACCCAACAAAGGCCCCTAAAATGATCCGCTTATCTAACAGCACATCCTGAAAAATTCCTCCCTCAGAAGAACCGAGAAAAAATAAAAACCCATAAATTGAAATCAGAGCTAGGCCACAGCCCAGCGCGATTTTTTGACCTGCTGAAGCCGGCATGATCGCATCAAGCTGCGGGGCATAAGTAGGGCCGCCGCCTCCGCCACCTCCGAGCGATGCCGACTTTTCCTCACCACCATCCAAGCCCGAATCACGGCCCAGACGGTTTAGAAAATCATCCTCACGATGCTCGCCAGGATACACCTTCGTCCGCTCCACAATCATCATCTCATCCTCCACCTTAAAATGATGATCACAAGAACCGCACTCCACGGTCTTGCCAGTGAGATCGTCATCCACAGCAAAACGCTTGCTGCACTTAGGACATTGAATTTTCAGATTCATAAAGGTGAGAGGGACAAAACCCAGAGGGGGCCGCTCCCATTATCAATGTTTTCAGCGAAACTGACAACTATTCAGTTCTAAAAATCCGTTTAAGAGCGTCCCGCTAAAACCAAGCCCTTAGCCCCCTCAAAACCTCTGACCCCAAAAAAAAAGAACTCATCAAAAGAAAAACTAAGGCTCACTCACCTTCAAATCTCGCAAAGACCAAATCTCTCCCTTCATCTCCCCCAAAGCACCCCTTGGCTGGCGCGCCCCATCCTTCCGCCTCGACCCAAAGCGTTCTCGACACCTCCGAAAGACCCCATCGACAAAAGCCTTCGAACCAATCACCGCCCCGTCCGTAAAATATCTCACCCGACACCTCACCACCTTCGAAATCTTCAAATCCCGCTCCGTCTCCCGAGAGAGACGCTCCAGCTCTTTCGCCGCCTTCTCCCTACTCATCCCCTTGCGCAACAGCACCCGCTGCTTCAGCTCTCCACCTCCTCGCTCCTCTCTCAGCTCCATCCCCCCTGAAATCAAAATCTTGCGATACTCCTTGCTCACTCCTCCTTGTGACCAGCTCCGCGCCGTCACTTCTCGACTCCCGAAAGAATACAAAGACCGCACCAATCCCATCTGCGCCTTCCTCGCCCCGCGACCCCCACCCACCGCTTCACCATAAGAGCTCCACCGATAATCTGCCGGATCATCCACCATTCCAGCCCGCACCGGATTCAGATCAATATAAGCCGCCATCGTCCGAGCCGCCAAACCATCCTCCACAATCACACTGCGGAAACGCGACTCCCATAAAGTCCCCTGCCGTTCATGCAAACGATTAAACCAGCAAGTAAAACGCTGTAACATCCCCTTAAAAAACTCACTCAGCGAATGCATCCGGTAAGAATAACGCGCATGAATCTCAGCGAGCATTTCCTGCCCCTCTCGCGCATTCTTCTCATTCTCCCTCTTACGCTCCTCCCTCGTCAGAGTCCTATCACCACCAGAATCATCAAGACTCCCTCCCGACATCAGCTGCCTCGCCTCCTCGATTTCTCGACCCACCGCCTCCGTATAATTGCGCGAATAAAGCCCCCCCAACCTTCGCAAAAGCTCCTCATCAGAAAGCCCCAAAGATTCCCCCTTCTCGCACCCCGGCGGCACCTCTAGAAGCACGTGCAAGTGATTGCTCATCAGACAATACGAAAGAATCTGACACCCTGAAAAACGCTCATACATCCGCAGCAACACCCTCAACTGCTCCTTCTCATCGGCCTCCAGCACAAAACGCCGATCCACCACCCGCGTCACCACATGATAAATCGCCACCGGAGGGCTCGCTCCACCCGCGTCCCTCGGAACCAAAAACCTCCGCCGCTTCCTAATCACCCCCCCACCTTAGCTCCCCGCCCCCCCCTGCCAAGCGAAATCTATGCAAATCGTCTGGCAATATGCTGTTCTATCAACGGTGTTCAGAAGTGTTGATATTCCTGTGGGTTTTGAGGCTGGATTGAACTTCCTGAAGACCTTCTGAGGGCTTCAATTCCTGAGGGTCTCACGCACTCGTTTTTACGCTAAAAAACCTTCACGATGCTGATTATT
>CALDZJ010000032.1 GCA_937944055.1 uncultured Verrucomicrobiales bacterium
AGCGCCCGCCCCGGTCTCCCAAATCCCTCCCGCCGAAAAACAATGGGCCATGTTCTCCCACCTCTCAGCATTCACCACCTTCCTCATCCCATTTGGTTCCCTCCTCGGCCCTCTCGTCATGTATCTCATCAAAAAACACGAATACCCCTTTGGCTCCGACCAAGCCAAAGAAGCTCTCAACTTCAACATCTCCTGTCTCATCTACGGAATCATTTCCGCAGTCCTCTGTTTCGTTTTCATCGGCTTCCTCCTCCTCCCAGCCGTCTTCCTCTTCTGGTTCATCCTCACCATCATCGCCACCACCAAAGCAAACGATGGCATCGTCTACCGCTACCCGCTCACCATCCGCCTCGTCCACTAGACGCTTGGCCCCGCATCTGCTATCCCTCCTCCATGCGCGTCCTCATCGCCAACGACAAATTCAAAGGCTCCCTCTCAGCAAATGACGCCGCCGCCGCCATCGCCGCCGGACTTCCCTCCACCTGCCAGATCGATACCTGCCCCATCGCTGACGGAGGCGAAGGCTTCACCGCCACCATGCTCGCCGCCCTCGGTGGTCGCTGGATCGAGTGCGACACCGTCGATGCCCTCTTCCGCCCCATAAAATCCCGCTACGCCATCACCGACTCCGGCCTCGCCGTCATGGAAATGGCCTCCGCCTCCGGCTTCGAACTCATTCCCGAAGCCGACCGCGACATCCTAAATTCCTCCACCTACGGCACCGGCCTCATGCTCCGCCACGCTGCTGGTCAAAAAGACGTCCAACGCATCCTCATCGGACTCGGCGGTAGTGCCACGAACGACGGCGGCGTCGGCATGGCTGATGCCCTCGGAGCCCTCCTCCTCGACTCCCAAGAAGAACCCCTCTCGCCCTTCCCCGCCGGACTTTCCAAGCTCGCCATCATTGACGCCGACCAACTCCTCTCCCTTCCTCCAGTCGATGTCGCCTGTGACGTCGACAACCCCGTCCTCGGACCCAACGGAGCCACCGCCATCTTCGCACCCCAAAAAGGAGCCAGCCCCGCAGACCAAAAAATCCTCGAAGACTTCCTCACCCGTCTCATCGCGCTCACCGGCGCTCAGCACCTTGCCGAAACCCCCGGCGCAGGGGCCGCCGGTGGACTCGGCTTCGGGATGATGCACTTCCTCAAAGCCCAACTCCACCCCGGCTTCGACCTCGTCTCGGAGGCTCTGCAACTCTCCGACCGCATCGCCGCCGCCGACCTCATCATCACCGGCGAAGGCTCACTCGATTCCCAATCCCTCTCCGGAAAAGGCCCCATCGGCGTCGCTCGCCTCGCCCAAGACCTTGGCAAACCCGTCATCGGACTCGCCGGCCACATCTCTCAAGAAGTCCGCGCCTCCCAGCTCTTCGAGCACTGCGGAGCCCTCAATGACTTCGATCTCCCGCTCGAAACCCTCATGTCCGACGCCGCAAACCTCCTCACACGAAAAGTTCGTGAACTCAGCGACATGCCCCCTCTCAAGGAGCGCGGGCGTCCCGCCCGTTTTGAAACCTAGCCCCGACCTTTTACGTGACATCTCCCGAGCCAAGCGTTTTCCTACCCTCCACATGAGCAAAGCAGTTCTCTTATTCTCCGGACAAGGCGCGCAAAAAGTCGGCATGGGCCAAGACCTCATCGCAGCCTACCCATCCGCCAAAGCCCTCTTCGAGCAAGCCGACATCATCCTCGGCCGCTCCCTCACCGACATCATGTTTCATGGCCCCGCCGAGGACCTCACCAAAACCGGCAACTGCCAACCCGCCCTCTTCCTCCACGGCCTCGCCCTACTCGGAATCCTTCAGGAAAAAATCTCCACCCTTCAGCCAGTCGCCGCCGCAGGATTATCCCTCGGTGAAATGACCGCGCACTGCGCGGCCGGCACATTCAACTTCGAAGAAGGACTAAAACTCGTCGCCCGCCGTGGCGAACTCATGGACCAAGCCTGCGAAGCCAACCCCGGCTCCATGGCCGCCATGATCGGAGGAAGCGATGAAGACCTCGCCCGCCTCGCCGCCGAATGCGACGTCGACATTGCCAACCTCAACTGCCCCGGCCAAACCGTCCTCTCCGGCAAGGAAGAAGGCATCGACCAAGCCATCGCCAAAGCCAAAGAATTCGGCCTTCGCATGGGTAAAAAACTCCAAGTCGCAGGCGCCTACCACTCCCGCCTCATGGCCGGAGCGCAGGAAGAACTCGGCACCGCCCTCGCCGCCACCCAATTCCAAGATCCCCAAATCCCCGTCATCTCCAACTTCCTTGCCGCCCCAGCCAAGGGCCCCGACGCCATCCGCGCCTCCCTAAAAGATCAAGTCACCGGCTCCGTTCGCTGGATCGAGTCCATCCGCCTCCTGCGCGAACAAGGTCACCATACCTTCATCGAACTCGGCCCAGGCAAAGTCCTCGCCGGCTTCATGGCCCGCATTGACAAAGAAGCCCGCATCATTTCCATCGAAGACGCCGCCTCATTAGAAGCCGCCATCGCCGAACTTTCTTAAGCGGAAAAAAATGCCGAAAACGACAAATTAGTTCTTGTCCATCTCGGCGGGTCGCCATAGCGTCCCGCCGTCTTAACCGACGATGCGGAGCGGTAGCTCAGTTGGTTAGAGCGCCGGCCTGTCACGCCGGAGGTCGCGGGTTCGAGTCCCGTCCGCTCCGCCACTTCTCTTTAATGAAGAAGTAGATGATAACTCTCACTCACCCGGGAGTTTTTTTGTGCCCTTAAATCAAAGAGCGGACGGGGCGAGAACCCTTGCCGAAGGCAACATGGGTTCGAACACCGCTGTTTCATCCCATGAAACGAATCACCCCCGTGAGCGACAGCGAACGCACCCCAGTTTAGCCGAAGGCAATCCCGTCCGCTCCGCCACTTCTCTTTAATGAAGAAGTAGATGATAACTCTCACTCACCCGGGAGTTTTTTTGTGCCCTTAAATCAAAGAGCGGACGGGGCGAGAACCCCTGCCGCAGGCCCTTTGCAAAAAGTTTGCAGCCCCTTCTTAATGGGCCATTCTTCCTTCATGAGAATCGCCATCATTCCTCTCCTCTTCACCCTTCTCCAAGCTCAAGACGCAAAAAAGAAAGATGAGCCCAGCTCCGCAGACAACTCCGTCACCAAGCAGGCCTCCGTCACCATCGATGGCAAGAAGATCGACTACCGAGTCACCGCCGCCACCCTCACCCTAAAGACCGAAAAAGACAAAGAACGTGCCGACATCTTCCACGTCACCTACCAGCGCATCGGCCTCGATAAACGCCACGCCCGCCCCGTCCTCTTCGCCTTCAATGGCGGCCCCGGCTCCTCCGCCGTCTGGCTACACCTTGGCGCACTCGGCCCACGCATCGTCCCCACCACTCCAGATGGCACCGCCACCCTTCCGCCTCCCGTCACCGTCCAAGAAAACCCCCACTCCATTCTCGACGTCGCAGACATCGTCTTCATCGATCCCGTCTCCACCGGCTTCTCCCGCGTCAAGGGTGATACCCAGACCTCCGAGTTCCATAGCGTGCGGGGTGACATCAGCTCCGTGGGCGACTTCATCCGCCGCTGGACTAGCGAGAACGATCGCTGGGCCTCACCCAAGTTCCTCCTCGGCGAGAGCTACGGCGGCATCCGCGCCACCGGCCTAGCTGACCACCTTCAAAAAGAACACGGCATGACCCTCAATGGCGTCATTCTCCTCTCCTCCCTCATCGACTTCCGCACCCTTCGCAGCAACACCGCAGATGACCTCAGCCACTCCATCTTCCTCCCCGCCATGACCGCCACCTCCCACTTCCATCAAAAAATCACCGGCGACCGAGACACCCTCGTGAAAGAAGCACAGCACTTTGCCTTCGGCACATACGCTCAAGCCCTCCTCAAAGGAGCCGCCATTTCCGCTGAAGAAAAAGCCAGCATCGCCGCCCAGCTCGCCAAGTTCACCGGCCTCCCCGCCGCGCTCTTCATTGAGACAAATCTCCGCCTCTCCCCCTCACGCTATCGTAAAGAACTCCTCCGCGATCAGCGTAAGGTCCTAGGCCGTTTCGATGCCCGCATCGCCTGGCCCGCCACCGCCCCAGCCGAAAACTACGCCGGCTATGACCCCTCCTACTCCGTCGCTCTCGGAGCATTCTCCACCGCCATGAATGACTACCTCAGCCGTGACCTCGGCTGGACGGGCCACCAAGCCTACCGCATCCTCACCCGCAAGGTCCGCCCATGGGATTGGGGTTCACAAAACAGCATCTTAAACATGACTCGCCAGCTCGAAAGCGCGATGATTGACAACCCAAGGCTCAAGATCCTCGTCATGTGCGGTCACACCGACCTCGCGACCCCACCAGCCAACATGCAATACAGCATTTCCCACCTCTTCAGTATCCCAGAGGAGAGACGCCAAGCGATCCAGTTCACCTGGTATGAGGCCGGACACATGTTTTACCTCAATCAGCCTGACCTCGAAAAAATGAGAAAAGACCTCGTCGACTTCCTAAAATAAGAAAGAGAGAAAAAAGCCACCCCTTTGAAAATAAACCCTCAAAGTGAGGGAAAAGAGTGGCAGTCCCACAAGGACTTGAACCTTGAATGACTGAATCAAAATCAGCTGTGTTACCGATTACACCATGGGACTGGCTCTTCGCCTGCGCCTAAGCGCCAACGGCGGAGAAATAAATTCACCAGCGCACTCTTGCAAGACTGAAATGAAGGGAAGTTTGATTTTTTTTTAAGCCACCCTCGTCTTAAAAGAGCGCTCATTTGCAAAACAGGGGAAAAAATCTGTCATTCAGAAAAAAAATCCACCCTTGTTATTAATAATAAAAAGCATCAGTTTCATGGCGAAATGAAAAAGAAATTGATTGTAACCCTCACCCTCATCGCCTCTGTGATGATGGCACTGGGTACTCGCCTCCCATCAAAAAGCTTCCCCCTCTCAGAGCTTGAGCAGGCTAAAGCCCTCGCCAAGGAAAAGAACAAACCACTGATCTTTATTGATACATGACTCTCCATTGGTTGAGGATCAACTTACGTTGTCAGTTCGGCAACTTTAGACTCTTTTAAATCAGTTGGAGTATTCGTAGTGATGGATAGTGGAAATAAAAAATACTCAGGTTCCATGCCCATCGACCTTCGCCCATTCACAAACGGGAATATACCACCCCTCGTGGTGATCACCAGTAGTGACGGCAGTAAGCCCATCACCGGCTTTTGCGCCACCGGGCATGACTCTAAGTCAGTCAAGCGCTTCGCCCGTGAAGTCAAAAAGAAGATCCGTGAAAATCCAGAACTCCTCACCGGCGGAGCCGCCCCTGATTCAGATGAAGACGAGGACGTCAGCGATGATCAGGACGATCTAAGCTCCTCCTACAATCTGCTTGCCCAGACTCAGAAATGGACCAACTCATCCGGTAAAGACATCACCGCAGCCGTCCTCTCCGTAGGCGTCAGCAGTGTGACCTTCGTCATGCCAGATGGAAAACAGGTGGACTACCCCCTCTCTAAGCTCTCTGAAGCCAGCCGCGATGCGCTGCTTCAACTTTCAGAGTAAAGCCGCTCACCACCCTCTCTCATTCCCAAAAAAGCTGGTTGTCTCACAACCAGCTTTTTTTTGTCCGCCAAAGCCCACCCTTGACCTCCCTCACAAAAAGCAAGAACTTCGCCCTCGCCCATGGACTACGGAACTCTCATCGAAAAACGCCAAGCACGCCTCGCCGAGATTGAAAAACTCATGGAGGACCCCCAGTTCTTCAATGACCAGAAGAGCTCTACCCAATCCATGCGTGAGCACCGTGGCCTCAAGAAACTCCTCAGCCTCTGGGAAGAATATCAACAACTCATCACCGACATCGAAGGGAACGAGGAACTGGCAAAAGGCGATGACCCAGAATTTGCCGCGATGGCTGAAGAGGAACTCCCTCCGATGCGCCAGCGCTTTGAAGAACTCGCTCAAGAAGTGCAATACGCCCTCCTCCCCCGTGACGAAACCGAAGACCGGGATGCCCTCCTCGAAATCCGCGCCGGAGCCGGGGGCGATGAAGCCTCCCTCTTCGCTGGCGAGCTCATGAACGCCTACCAACGCTACAGTGATAAACGCGGCTGGAAATGCGAGCACCTCGGCAGCTCCCCCTCTGATGTGGGAGGTTATAAAGAAGTGGTCCTGAAAATCACCGGAGAAGAAGTCTTCCGCTTCCTCAAATACGAATCCGGCGTGCACCGCGTTCAGCGCGTGCCCGCCACCGAGACTCAAGGCCGCATTCACACCTCCACCGTCACCGTCGCCGTCATGCCAGAGGCTGAGGAAGTGGACTTCCAACTCCGCCCCGAGGACCTCCACATCCAAGCCACCCGCTCCGGTGGCTCCGGCGGACAGCACGTCAACACCACCGACTCCGCCGTGCAAATCACCTACCTCCCTACCGGGCTCCAAGTGAAATGTCAGGACGGACGCTCCCAAACCCAGAATAAGGCCCTCGGCCTAGAGATCCTCCGCGCCAAGCTCTTCGAAATCGCACAACGCGAAGCCCAAGAAAGCTACTCCGCCCAGCGTAAATCCCTCATCGGCTCCGGAGACCGCTCCGAGAAAATTCGCACCTATAACTTCCCTCAATCCCGCGTCACCGATCACCGCATCAACTACACCTCCCACAACATGGAAGGCATCATGAATGGCGAAATCTTCGAATTCACCGACAACCTCCAAAAAGCCGAAATGGAACAACGCCTCGCCGAAGAGGAATTGGGCTAATCAATGAAATTGCGAGCGATCAAAAAATCAGCTATTGTAAAGTCATGAGCGTAAATGAATTACAGGATCAAATGGCCAAGCTCTCACTCGAGGACCGTCGCCAATTGACCGCTTTTCTCGTCTCACTAAGGCATCAAGAACTTGCTGGATACAAAGAAAGCCTCGCCAAAAAAATTGACGACACCAATGAGGCTAACTGGATTTCACTCGAAGAATTTGATCGGCGCGTTTCAGCCTAATGAAAGAGTATCGATTGCTGATCTCTCTCGATGTCGTTGAGTTTATCGAGCGACTGCCTCGGAAGACTCGTGCAAATTATGATCGTCGGAAATTACGCCATCACTTACTGGATCGACGATGCCGACCAGCACATCAAAATCCTCGATATCCACTCGGCGGACCGCTAATGCTGTCTCCACTTTACAAATGACGACAATCAAAGAGGTCCTCGAAAAAGGAGCCACCTTTCTCAGTCAAAAAGGCATCGAAAGCGCGCGCCTCAATATGGAACTCCTCGTCGCCGATGAACTCGGCCTGAAGCGAATGGACCTCTACCTTCGCTTTGATCAACCGCTCGAAGAATCACAACTCGCCATTTTCCGCGAAAAACTCAAAAAACGCAGCCAGCGCATCCCCCTCCAGCACCTCACCGGAATCGCCCACTTCGGAGATTACCAATTTAAAACCGACGCCCGCGCCCTCATCCCCCGCCCCGAAACCGAGGAACTCGTCTCTTTGGTCAAAGCCCAAACCTTCCCAAAGCCCGCCCGCATTCTTGATCTCGCCACGGGCTCCGGCGTCCTCGGCCTCACTCTCGCCAAAGACCTCGGCCCCGATTGCCAAGAACTCACTCTCAGCGACCTCTCCACAGAGGCCCTCGCACTCGCTCAAGAGAATGCCGCAGCCCTCGAAGTGAAAGCCACCTTCATCCAGAGCGACCTCTTCAGCCAGATCGACGGAAAATACCATCTCATCGTCGCCAATCTCCCCTACATCGCAGAAACGGAACGTGAAACCCTCGAGCCAGAAGTCCTCCACGATCCTGAAATGGCCCTCTTCAGCGGACCCGAGGGGCTTGACCTTCTCCGCCTTTTTTGCGCGGAAGTCTCAGAGCACCTTCATCCGCAGGGCCTCGTCGCGCTAGAAGTCGGCTACGACCAAGGCGAGATTGTCGCAGACCTCCTCCGCTCCTCCGGCCTCAGCCAAGTCAGCGTCGCCAACGACCTCAACGAAATCCCTAGATTTCCACTTGCACGCAAGGGCTAAAAAGCCCACTCACTCTTCCTCACAAACTCCCCTTATGGACAAACTCCTCGTACACGGCGGCACTTCCCTTTCCGGCTCCATCAATATCTCAGGCTCTAAAAACGCCTCTCTCCCCATTCTTGCCGCCGCTCTCTTGACTGAAAAGCAAGTGGTCATCGAGCGTGTTCCAGACGTTTCTGATACCAACTACATGATTCAGATTCTCAGCGCCCTCGGCTGTGAAGTAGAGCGCTACTCCGGCACCGTAAAGATCACCGCTGCCAATATCCACCCAGAGGCCCCTTACGAGCTTGTCCGCAAAATGCGGGCCTCGATTTGTGTCATGGGCCCCCTTGTGGCCCGTCTTGGCAGCGCCAATGTCTCCATTCCCGGCGGCTGCGTGATTGGAGACCGCCCCATTGACCTCCACCTAAAAGGCTTACAAGGGCTGGGCGCCGAGGTCGATACCGAGGGAGGCAATATGTGCATCACCGCCAAGGATGGCCTCAAGGGAGCAGAGATCGACCTACGTGGAAAACACGGCCCCACCGTCCTCGGAACCGATAACCTCATGATGGCCGCGGTTCTTGCAGAAGGCACCACCATCATCGAGTCCGCCGCGTGTGAGCCAGAAGTGATCGACCTCGCCGATTTCCTGAACTCGATGGGCGCAAAGATCGAAGGGGCCGGGACCCGCCGCATTACCATTCAAGGCGTGAGCTCCCTCGGCGGCACCCATCACACCGTCATCCCAGATCGGATCGAGGCTGGCACCTTCATGGTTGCCGGAGCAATGGCCAGCGAGAGCGGCATCACCCTCAACCGCGTTCGCCAAGACCAACTCACCGGCGCGACGGAAAAACTCCTCGAAGCCGGCCACCTCGTAAAATTTAACGCAGACGGCACCAGCGTCACGATCCACCCCGGCGATGCACCGCAAGGCTGCTCCATCACCACCGCACCGCATCCCGGCTTCCCGACTGATATGCAGGCTCAGTTCACCGCGATGTTTGCGACCTCACCGGGCATCTCCGTGATCGAAGACACCATCTTCCCGCAGCGCTTCATGCACTGCGCAGAACTGACCCGCATGGGCGCTGACATTAATGTCGATAATGGCACTGCCATCGTGCACGGAGTCCCAGAGCTCAGCGCCGCTCCCGTAATGGCCTCTGACCTTCGCGCCTCCGCCGCCCTCGTCCTCGCTGGGCTCAAGGCAAAGGGCACCACCGAGATTAATCGCCTCTACCACATCGACCGCGGATACGAGATGATCGATGAAAAACTCCTCCAGCTCGGAGCCAAAGTCCAACGCATGCGCGGAAGCGTTTAGCAAAAATAAAGGACTCAAAACCTTTAAAAGATCTTCCTTAGAACTCAAGCGCTCGGAAAGCGCGACATTTGCTTTATTTTTCAGAATGATCTAGATAGATTAACTATCTAGACAGTGAAGCGAGGGGTTTCGAAAAATCAAAATCAACGTGGCAGCTCGCGGCAAAAGCGGCGGGCAGGACTGGGTGCGCGCTTGATGAAGCTGCACGACCGGGCCAAGGATCGCGTGAATCACCGAGGCTACCGGAGGCAGGATGGAATGACCCGACAAGCCGCGATCGCGGGAACGAGCGAGGACTTTGAAGGAGATTTTTTACCCCTAAGCTCACTCAGAAAAGTGCTGCACTGGGGGCTCGCTCTCCTCATTTCCCCCTTTTGCTTTGTCACGATCATCACGATGGTGAAGGTGAGCGGAGAGGGCTCCATGTTTAAATACGTGTGGTATTCTACCGAATTTGTCTGCTTTGTAGCGGGGATGGGATCAATGCTGAGCTGGTTCCTAGGGGGGATTTTAAATCATTTTTTACTCTATCTCTACGTGTTGGGGCACGAACTGACGCATGCCTTCTTCGTGTATGCCTGCGGGGGGCGCGTGAGTAAGATTCACTTCAGCACGCAAGGCGGCTATGTGATGACCAATAAATCAAACATCCTGATTGCCCTATCACCATATTTCGTGCCGTTTTGGTCCGCGGTGCTCATCACACTGCATACCTTAATCAGCCTAGTCTGGGAAATCCCAGCAGGTGATTTGATCCTCTTCGGGCTGCTGGGCTTCTCATGGACATTCCACATCATTTGGACGCTGTGGATGATTCCCAAGGACCAACCGGACCTAAAAGAACACGGGACGTTTTTCTCGCTGATGATCATCATCTTCGCAAATCTAATCCTCATCAGCGTGATGATCTGCGCTTCATCACAGGAGGTAGAGCTGGTGGGCTTCGCCTTCGATTGGTGGAATAATCTACTCGATCTGGTAGAGGGCCTCTGGCGCTTAGTTCCCGGTTTCCGCTCCCTCTAGAGCTGGCTGAGGCTTGGCCGCCCTCGCTTGGGCCGCCTGCTTGGCGAGGTCTTCTGCGGTGATTTTTACAAAAGCTCCCGGCGCACCCACGTAGCGAATTTTTTGCTCCTCATCGAGGACGAAGACGGAAGGCCAAGTCTCGATGCGGTAGAGCTTAGAAATCGTCTGAGTGGAATCAGAGAAACTGGTCCAAGTAACCTTCCGCTCTGCGATGTTCCGGCGCAGGGTAAGCGGATTATCAATATTTACACCGAGGACCACGATGTCTCTTCCTGCGAACTCTTCCTGATATTTCCGAAAAATCGCGAGGCTTTCATCGTGCGAGGGCATGAGGGCATGCCAAAAGAAGAGGATGACCACCTTACCCTGATAATCACGCAGAGAGGAGATCTTTTGAGTCACTTCGATCCCTCTAAAATTTGGAGCGATCGTATCGATATTCAGGCGAGACATGCGGAAGAGCTCATCTTCTAACAGGGCCAAGGTCGTGGTCTTACCCACGGTGAGATCTGGGGCCTTGATCGCCTTACGGAGTTTTTCTTGGCGAATCGCCATGCCGAGTTTACCACCGCCCAGTCGCCGGTGGAGGATGGCTTGAGCAAGCGCCGCCGCTCCTTGCACCGCTTGATCGGGGTTTGTTTTTTCGATTGTTTCCAGAAGACGCATGGCCTTGGGATCCTGCACTTGGCTTAGGGCGATGCAGTAAGGCCCCAGCTTGGGGCTGTGGATGTGGTGCTCCCAGACCGTATCGCGAATCAGAGCGGCCGGTGACTTAGCACGGAGCGCCTTCGTCCGGGTGACAGCGTATTCGGGCGAATTAACGAGAAGCCAAGCAGCTGGTTCCAAGCTCCAAGCTTCCTTTAAATGATTACGAATTTTAGCCCACAGCTCGCGGCCAGCTTGATTCGCATCTGGGCGGCGCAGCCACGCGGCATTTTGGGCTGCATTATCTGGCGCAGTGCGGACATCCTTGAGCCATTGAGCCTGGGCAAGGTCGAAGGCGCGGGTGATTTTACGCGCCTCCTCCGGGCTGCGAGCGAGGGCGAGCCCACTAGACAAGGCGAGGATGAGGGTGAGAAGAATCGTTTTCATGGTGTTCCTGAATAATGAGCGATTTCCGAGACAATGCCAACGCTACTTCGCTTTCTCAGCTTTCTCCTTCTTAGCGAGACGCTTTGCCAGTTCTTTGTGAAAATCGCGCCCCACAATGTAGCCGACACATTTCTCAGAACCACAACGGCAGGGATGATCTTCATAACATTCGATGTCGAAGCCGTAATCAAAGGTGATTTCCTCCTCAGGCTCGATGTCTCGAAGCGCCTGCAGATGGATTCTTTTTCCATCCTGAATCGCCTCGCTATTCGGCTCACAAGAATGATTGATGAGACGAGCAGGATTCCACTCGACGTTCCCATCGAGATCCCATTTTTTCGTTAAATTAAAGATATAGACCGCCGCCGCACCCGTTTTCTCATGCTCGTCGAACTGAGCCCAGGCACGCTTCTCCCCCTCGTCCTTCCCGATGAGATTGCCCACGTATTCAATGAAGTATTGCTCCTCCTTAATCGGGCGAATGGCATAGACCCCACGGCCGTGAATCTCAGATCCCCGCACCTCCACGTAATCACTCTGACCGCGCTTGGTCAGCTTCTCGATACGGCGAAGTTCCTCGGATTTAGACAGCTTACGTTTGTCTTTCTTCTTGGCCATGGGAGAGCGTTATTTCTTTTTCGTTATTTCCTCAATCTTCTTTGCCGGAAACTTAAGTTCCTCGTCCTCCTTCGGGAGGAAGGGGAAGAGCTTGCGGAGCTGAAGAGCGGTGATGCTATCACCTCCAATAAAGGTCCATCCCTCATCCTCCTTAGGAGAAATCGCCACCTCGAAACTCCATTTCCGGAACTTACGAATCTCTCTCGGCTCGCTATCGGGAGCCACGACCTGAAAGTCCTTCACAGTCGGGACAAAAACCATCCACTGACGGTAACCCGGCTCCTTCACCACTTTCCCATTCACGATTTTCTGCGTGAAGCCATAGTCCACCTCGAAGGCGGTGTCTGCGGCTAGCGTGATGGCCGCTTGGAACGTCACGCCGTTTTGGCCCATCTCATTCATCATCTTTAAAATGCTCTTTCGATACTTCTGAGGCCCTCCAACCGCACGGGAGATGACTTTGACAAATTCCGGATTCATAGAGTCCAGCGCAGCTTGAAAGTCCCCCCGGATTGTCTGATCCATGACGGCTTGCACAGCCGCTTGCGCCCGTTGCTTCACCTCAATGGGGACGATGTTACGGACCGGGACCCGCGTGAGTGCCTCTTGCGCGGACGCAAAGTTTGCGAGGCTAATCGTGATCAGGAGTAGGAGTGTTTTCACAGCCATGAAATGAGCCCTAGAAGAGGCGGCGTCAAGGTTTCTGAAGGCTTTGGGCATTTCAGATCCATTAAGTATCCAAACAAGTCTTCCCTTTCTTGGATCACTTCGATATTTCCTAACACCGTTATGGCAAAGAAGGCGTTGGGCAAAGGTTTAGGAGCACTCATTAAAGGGGCTAGCTCTGACTCCGTCCCAGATGCCAAGGTGGAATTGCTCCCAGGAGAAAGCGTGACCAAGGTGGCGATCAATGACGTCATCCCCTCTCCTCTTCAACCTCGTAAGCACTTTGCAGAAGGCTCGCTTGACGAGCTGAAGCAGTCCATCGCCGAGCTAGGAATCATCCAGCCTCTCATCATCCGTAAGGTGGATGGGAAGATGGAACTAATCGCAGGTGAACGCCGCTGGCGAGCCTCTCAACTACTTGGTCTGGAAACCGTGCCAGTCATCGAGCGGCCATCCAGCGACCAAGAAGTGCTGGAGATGGCTCTCATCGAGAACCTCCAACGGCAAGACCTGAACGCCATCGAGGAGGCCGCAGGTTACGTCCGTCTTGCAAAGGACTTTAATCTCAAACAAAACGTCATCGCCCGCCGTGTCGGTAAGTCCCGCGCCAGTGTCGCGAACTCGATGCGCCTGCTCGATCTACAAGAACCGATTCAACGCCACCTCGCTGATGGTCACCTTACCGTGGGGCACGCAAAGGCCATCCTCGGCGTGAAAGAGCCGAAGGAACAGATCGCCGTCGCCGACCAAATTCTCCGACGCAACATGACGGTACGCTCCGCCGAAAAATTCGTGCAGGACTATCATAAAAGCGGCCAAAAAGCCTCCCGCAAGAAGACCGCAAAGGTGGTAGATCCGCACATTACCATGATCCAAAATCGCCTGCGTGATCACTTCGCCACCCAAACAGTGGTGCACCATTCCGAGAAGAAAGGGAAAATCGAGATCGAGTACTATGGAAATGACGACCTCGGGCGGATCTTGAATCTTCTGGGAGTCGACCTAGACTAACCCCGTGATCAAATCGACCTTTGCGAGCATCCTCGCGCTCCTTCTCTTAAATTCGTGCGGGAAGAAAGAGGAATCCCAACCGGTAGAGATCATCTCGCTCGCTCCCGTTCCTAGTAGCGCAGTCAGCCAATTCTCCGGCAAACGCGCCTTCGATCACATCAAGAAGCTCACCGATTTTGGTCCTCGCCCTCCAGAGTCCGAGGGATATCGAAAAAGCCTCGCTTACCTTGAAAAAGAACTCCACAAGCTCGGCTGGAAAACCAAGCGCAGTAGCTTCCAAAGCCAGACCCCCATCGGACCGATCAATTTTACAAATCTCATCGCCCGATATTCTCCCAACACGGAGCCCGACTGGAGTATCTCACCTCCCTTCATCATCGGTGGCCACCTCGACACGAAGCGTTACCCCACTAAGATCTTCTTGGGAGTGAACGATAGCGGTTCCTCAACCGGCGTAATGTTAGAAATGGCCCGCGTCTTGAGCGAAAACGGAGGCGCCGCGCTGAATGTCGAGTTCGTTTTCTTCGATGGCGAGGAAGCGATCCTAGAAGATATGGTGTTCCGAAAAGATGGCCTATATGGGAGCACAAACTACGCACAGCAACTCCGCAAACGCCGCACCCTTCCCGCCCTCGGCATCGTAATTGATCTCGTCGGCGACCCGGAGGTCAATCTCCTCATCGGTCGAGATTCCAACCCCGCAGCCATCGCTCAAACCCAAAGAGCCGTCAAAACTCTCCAGCTCGAAAAAGAAGTCACCCTAGCCCCCGGAAGCATCCTCGATGACCACGTCCCCCTGATCGTCTTTGCCAACCTTCCCGTCCTCCACCTCATCGGCGACTTTGAAAAAATGCCCTACTGGCACAAAGAAGGGGATACCTTGGACAAAATTAGCCCCGGCGCTCTCGAGAATACCGGCAAGCTGACATTACAAATCCTGCACCAAATCACGCAGCGAAAATCAAAGTCCTCGGAGCAAGAAAACTAGCGCCGCGCCTTTTGGCGATCTCGCACCTTCTCGCGCTGCACGAAAAGCGGAATGAGTTTTTGCTCCACGTAATCAAAGCCCCCTTGCAGCCCCTTTGCTTGATACTCTCGCCCAATCTCGGCCTCAACAGCCGTAGGATTCCCCACCAGCCGAAGAAAGTCATTTGAAGTCGCGCGGATGAAAGACTCTCCATCAATTTTCCCCTTCTCACGCAGCAGCCACTCACGGACATACAAAGCAAGAACGGCATCACCGACCCAAGCCTCTTCGCGTTCCTGATCGATCTCTTCAGTTGTTCGTTTCATGACTTTGGATCTTTAATTGCGCAGAGGTCATCTCGCGCCGCATTTTGTCCTCCGAATCTCGGTCCCAATACCCACTATCCAGCTCAATAAAGACACTGGAATATGGGAGAGCACTCTTCGTCTTCAAGACAAGCACGGCATACTTTGCCGAATCGGAATGCGCAAGCAAGCTCAGCGAGCGATGCTCCATTTCTCGAACCTCATGCCCCTGCAAAGAAGCCTTGAGCAACTTACGAAACTCGTCAATTCCCGGCGCGCGGTCATTTTTAACAAAAGGCAACTCGCGCGCCGTGCTAAAAGAAGGGATCACCGTCTCTGATTTCTCCAACTCATTCACCACAAAGTCAACCAGCTCTGGCACCTCCGCATCCACCACTAAGGTGCGCACGCCTCGGCGAGAAACAACTGGGAATGAAGACTCCGCCACAATGATCCAATTTTGACTCCCTAAAGCATTCACCTCACGCGAAACAACCTCCCCCCAAGCCGGAGAAGAAGCCTCCTGGGGACGACTCATCCCGCACCCGCCGAGAAGGAAGGGGAGAAGAAGGAGGAACAAAATGGCTCTCATGCCGGCGAAGACGTATCACAAAACTGGAACTACATCAATCGCGCACCCGCCTCGGCCAGATCACTCCGCTCACCACGACTCAGCGTGACATGCGCCGCAAAGCTCTGCCCGCGCATTCTCTGACGCGTGTAAACGAGGCCGTTGCTACGGCTATCGACGTAAGGGTGATCAATCTGAGCTGGATCGCCAACTAACACCAACTTCGAGCCCTTAGACATCCTCGTTACCACAGTCTTGGCCTCCTGCGGGGTCAGCTGTTGAGCTTCATCAAGGATGAAGAAGCGATTCGGGATGGAACGCCCCCGGATGTAAGCCAGCGCCTCCACCTCAATCACACCCTGATTCACCAAATCATCATACGGTTTCTGATGGGAATTTTCACCCTCCACCTTATTGCGCTTCCTCTTCGGACCCTGAGAATTTTGAGGACTCATCAGCAGCTCCAAGGCATCATAAATCGGCTGCAACCATGGCCTCATTTTCTCCTCAAGAGAGCCCGGTAAAAAACCCATCTGATCGCCCATCGCCACCACGGGCCGACTCACCGTGAGGCCATTAAAATCACGACTAAAGACCCCGCTTAGACCTGCCGCCATTGCCACCAAGGTCTTACCCGTTCCAGCCTGACCAAAGCAGGTTACCAGAGAAATGTCAGGATTCAAAAGCGCATCGATGAAGCACTTTTGCCCAAGATTAAGAGGTTTCAAATGGTTCCCATCTGGGATCCGTAGAACCTCTGGCACCACCAATCGCACCAGCTTACCTTCCCGATCTAAGCGGGCCGGAATAGTCTGCTTTTCACCAGCCTCTAACAGAACATACTGATTCACATGCAACTCAGAAATCCGCTTCTCTTCCAGCTCGATTTCCCCAGAGCTCGCAAAGCGCTGAAGCTCACTTGCATCGAGCGAAAGTCGCGCCATCTCTTTCTTCGCAGAGTCCTGCGGCGTCACCTTATCATTTAAATAGTCTTCACAAGTGATGCCTACCGCCCGGGCCTTCAACTGCATATTAAGATCCTTAGTCACCAAGACCACCGGAGGATCAACATATTCTTGCAACAAAAGCGTACAGGCCAGGATCCGATGATCCACTCGCTCACGATCCGGAAAAATCCGATGAAAACGCCGCAGTTCACGACTGCTTTTCTCACAAAGATTAGGATCATAAATCACCAACCGAATCGTCCCCCCACCATCCGTCGGCACTCCTGCCGTCACCATTTGATCCGTTCCAAAAATTTCCGTCAACTTCCGGTGCACGCGGCGCGCATTCGCCCCGCGTTCAGTTTGCTCAGTCTTGAAGCGATCCAACTCAGAAAGAACATCCGCCGGAATGCAGAGATGATTATCCTGAAAGCGATTCAGACAACCCGGCTCATGTAAGAGCACATTCGTATCTAGAACATAATGTTTCCCAGCCCCTCCTGGAGACTTTAAGCCAAAATTAGAAAGCTGATCAGCGGTAAGAAGAGTGTCAATTTTCTCCTCGGAAGGAGTCACGACGTTGAGGGCGGCATTTGGTTCAGATGAGGCTTCGGCCATGTTTGATAAAGCGATGTTAGAATCGCGCGACGGAGTATTTAAAAAACACCCCTCAGAGCCGTCGTTCTCCAAGTGTGTTTCGAGAGAGTATCTCGTTACTTTATGAAAATAATTTCGCCCATTATGGGTTCTTTGCAACGTTATTCCGTCGATCGCTTACTGAGCGCATATCGATCAATCTTCCCTAGAGGCGACCGAGGAAGCCTCGTTACCTCCTCCCAATCAGACAAGCGCGATGGACCAGCAAGCCCCGCATTGATCCTCTCGATTTCCGATTTCCTTCGTACTTCACTCCCTTCTTCCCTCCCCTCCACAAAGGTCTCAAAAAACAACTTCAAGCTCACTCCTCTCCGATCATCATGCCGAGTCACAATCGCCAACTCTCGTCGCAGTTTCTCCCGCCAAAAGCGCTCTAAATCTTCCAAGTCCACCAACTCACCCATCACCTTCACCAAACGATCTGCCCGACCTAGCACCCTCAATTTCCCATCCTCTAACTCAACGCGGTCTTGAGTCAAAAACCAACCATCGACTTTGGGGTCCACTGCCCTAAAGCCCTCACAAGCCCTCCGAATCACCGCCGTTAAAAGCCCTCCCCCCTTCAAAGCTAAGCAGCCATCTACCACCTTCGCTTCCCAGCCTGGTAACAGCGGTAAACCCTCACCAGTTGCCACCTGCGACGACGTCTCAGTCATCCCATAACTCGGCGAAACCGGCCAACCCAGCGCGCGCGCCTCCTCAGCCAGCTTTCCATCCAAAGCTCCTCCTCCCACCACGACTACTCGCAAATTGTCTCCGCCGTGACACCCTTCCGCCACCAAATCATGTAGCTGCGTCGGCACCAAAGATAAGATCGATACCCCCTCCTCCTCACACCACTTGGAGAATAAAATAGCGTTCCACCTCCCCTCAAATCTCGCCAAACGCGCGCCCGAAACTCCCGCCCTTACCCGCACTCCATATCCCCCCACATGGACCTCCGGTAAAGCAAGCCCCAAGACATCATCCTCACAAATTCCTAATGCCCTCACCACCGACCTCGCCGACCACTCCAGAGCTTGCTCCGAAAGCGCCACCCACTTCTCCTCACCACCACTTCCTGAGGTCTTAAAAAAGCGATGTTTCCGCAGCCACTCGGCCCGTTCATCGTCAGCCTCAACCCACTCACTAAGCTCTCGCAAACTCATCTCCCCTCATCGTGCCACCATTCTCACAAAGCTCCACTAAAACCATAAATTCAGGCATTCTCTCCGTGAACTGGCCCTCAAATCGATCAAATACCTGCCGATGACCCAGCAAAGAAGACTTAAATAATAACGTCTCAAAAAAAAAGAAAACTTCACTCCAACTTCTTAAATCTCCGCAGAGAAAACAGCCCCTCCCCAGAAAGTGGCAAGCCGCGCAGCCTAGCACCTTTCTTCTCTCCGCCCTCTCCGCCCTCTCCGTTCTCTCCAAACCACTCCCGCCTCTTCGCCAAAGCCCCCTCCACAAAATCTCGTGACCCCAAGATCAAGCCCTCA
>CALDZJ010000033.1 GCA_937944055.1 uncultured Verrucomicrobiales bacterium
GACGGGGCGCGCGCTGCCAGCGCCTTCGGCGATTTTATAGAGGAGACGCCCCACCACGCCTCCGCTTTTTGTCCCTTTTTTTGGGTATTTTTATTCGGAAGTCTTTGGGCGAAACCAACTCAATCAAGAGTCTTGCTTCCCTTCGGTCAGAGGAACTTCCAGAAGGTGCTTCATTCCTTCGTCATTCCGCAGTGCGCCTCCCCGCACTCTCGCTCCGCTCGCCCTTGCGCCTCCGTCATCATGTTCCGCAAGCTCCACATCATGACTCCGGCTCCCGTGAATCGAAGTGGCTCTGATGGTGCTCGGGAGAGCTGGTTCAGGAATCAAAGCGTATTGGCTCGCACCTGCCGCCTTCGTTCATCGAGAGTAAAGCCTTGTCCTCGTCGCTCGCTTAACGCTTCCGCGCTCCTTCGTCGCTTGTGCAGCTACTCGCTCTTGCGGGAAGCCTTGACTCCCGACCACTTCGGCGGCTCATGGCATCTATCGTTTCGTTTTTTCCAAAACAAAACTGTGTTTTGCTTTTGCAGTGGGGGAGCCTCAGAGAAGGTGCAAAGCTGAAATCGTGGGTGTCGGTCGTAGTCGGTCTGGCAAGCATGGTTCAAAGCGTTTTGGCTTCGGTGAAGAGGCGTTGAGGTTTGAAAATTCGCCTGTGTATCAATCCCAGACCATCCCCCTCCCTTGGCTTTAGTGGTGCTGGCATCGGCTACGCCTCGCCATCCCCACACAGCCCCACCCACGAACAAAGAATTTAAGGCTTTATTGTCGGCTACGGCCGACAAATCTATTCAGGAGAAGAAGAGAATCTTCCTTCCTTAGCTGTCCTCCCCATCCAAGCCGTCCCTCCAAAGGAAAAGACGGCTGAAGAAAAAAGTTATTGTTAGGCTTTGGTCTGTTTGAGAAATCCTTCGAGCATATCGACGACGACTTTTTGTTTACTGCGTGGAAGTTGAGCGAGTTCGGCCGTGAGACGTTCGAGTTTGGAAGCTGGACCAGGCTTGCTGGTTTTTTGCTCATCTTGCTGCCCAAGAAGTTCGGCAGGAGAAACGTCAAAGACTTCTGATAGTTTATTGAGAGTTTTTTGAGTTGGGTTCGTTGCTTCACGCTCGAAGTAGGCAATCATTTTAATGCTTGTTTCGAGACGCTGGGCTAAATCGGCTTGTGTCCAGCTTCGCGCCTTACGCAAAGAGGAAAGCCGCTTGCCAAACTCTGGAGCTTCTTTGGTGGGTGGTCGTCCTGCCATATCAACAGGATAACCCATGATTTTTCGAATTACTGATTGTGCTTGCATCTATTACTAATTAAAACTAGAAAAAGAAACCGTGGTTCTGCAAGCAAAAAAAAGTTCCGCGAGACTTGACACCTTTTTCACCATGAACCAGCCACGCCCCGACTTCGCCGAGATTAAGAAAACCACCGACATCGCTCAGGTGGTGCAGAGCTACGGCATCGAATTGAAGCCATCTTCAAGGGGTGATTGGAAAGGGCTTTGCCCGTTCCATGATGACAATGAGCCTTCAATGGTGGTGACTCCGCAAAAAGGACTCTTCCACTGCATGGCTTGCGGAGAAGCAGGAAACATCATCCAGTTCGTAGCGAAGAAAGAAGGCATCCCCGAAAAAGAAGCTGCGTTGCAGCTCCTTGACTCGTTACCAGGAATCTCGCGGGGAAGTAAGATGACGGCTGAAGAGAAAAAAGCAGAGGTGAACCCTTTGGCTGACACTGAGCTCTTCGGCGCAATTTTAGAGCATTACCACCAAGCCCTTTTTGGCAGGAACAAGCGCGGCATCAATTACCTCAACCGCCGTAACCTCGCCGAGATGGAAGCCTTACAGCATTTTAAAATCGGCTTCGTCGATGGAACGCTGAAGGAGAAACTTTCCGCCTCGCAGTTGGAAAAGGCGAAGGTGTTAGGACTCATCAACGCGAAGGGAAACGAGAAGTTTTATAATCGCATCGTGGTTCCCGTCTTTGACTCCAACGGCTACGCGGTCGGACTCTACGGGCGCGACATCAGCGGCAAGAGCGAGGTTCCCCACCTTTATCTTGCGGGAGGTCATCGAGCGGTTTGGAATGCACAAGCGGCCGCTGTTTACCCTGATGAATTGATCTGCGCGGAGAGTATTTTTGATGCTTTGGCAATCTGGATGCACGGCAGAAAGAAAAATGTCACTGCCGCTTATGGAGCGCGTGGATTTACTCCGCACCACACCAAGCTTCTTAAAAAGTCAGGAACTAAGAAACTCGTCCTTGCCTTTGACGCAGATGAAACAGGGCAAGAACGAGCGAGAGAATTAGCGGCAGAACTCACCGAGAAATTGAACCTCGCTTGCCATCGCATCAAGTGGCCAGAGCACGCGAAAGATGGAAATGATTACTTCCTCTACAATGCGGAAGCAGATTTTAAAGGGAGTAAAGAAAGCTTCGCTTCCTTACTCAATGCCGCTCCGAGAATCGGATTTAAGAAAACGGACTCTTCCAAGCTTGCGCTTTTAGAGCAGACCGAAGAAGCGGCCATCTTCCAGAATGGCACCGTGAATTACAAAGTGCGCGGAGGCATGGGAGGGGTGGGAAATATGAAGGTGATCGTCACCGCAACCGCAGGAGAAAAGACGCACACTGACCGCCTCGACCTCTATGCTTCGCGATCTCGAAAAGGCTTCAGTGCGACTGCCGCTTGGCGGCTCGAACTCGATGCGGAAAAGATCGAAGCGCACTTGATGGAGCTCCTCGACCAACTCGAAAAGCTCAAGGAAACCACCGCCCAGGCGAAAGAGGTTAGAGAAGAAATTAGCGAGGGAGAACGGACGGCCGCGCTCAAGTTTTTGAAGTCCGCCGACTTCTTTAATGCACTCTCAAAAGACATCGCAGCCATCGGTTACGTGGGGGAAGATCGAAACAAAAAACTCGGCTACGTCATCGCTAGTAGTCGCAGACTTCCGAAGCCATTAAGCGGAATCGTTAGAAGTCAAAGCGGAGCGGGAAAAAGCTACCTCATGGAATGCGTGGCCGACCTCATGCCGCCCGAGGATGTTCACTTCTTCAGCCGTCTCACCCCGCAAGCTCTCTATTACCTCGAACGTGATGCGCTTCAGCACAAGCTCCTCATCGTAGACGAAAGAAACGGTAGCGAAGAAAGCGAATACCCCATCCGCACCCTGCAAACGCGCAAAGTCCTAAAGCTCGCGGTTCCAGTGAAAGACCCGAACAGCGGGAGAATTAAAACTGAAACTTTAGAAATACTTGGCCCCATTGCTTACATGGAATCGACCACCAGCCAGAAAGTAAATCCCGAGAATGAAAATCGTTGTTTTGAAATTTACCTCGATGAAAGCGACGAGCAAACCAAAGCGATTTTTGCTGCCCAAAGAAAAGCTCGAACTCTTGACGGCTGGAAGGTGGAACGGCTGAAGGAAAAAGTCCGCAAGCTCCATCACAACGCGCAGAGATTACTCCGACCACTCAAAGTCATCATTCCTTACGTTGACTTGCTGGAGTTCCCGCAAAGCTGGCTACGAGGCCGCCGTGACCATGACCGCTTCCTCTCGCTGATTGAAGGCATCGCCTTCTTGCATCAATACCAGCGACCGATTGGCCAAGACGGCAATCAAGAATATATCGAAGCGAGCCTTGAGGATTACGCTCACGCTTACGACCTCGCGCAGAGTGTTTTTGCGAACACTTTGGGAGATCTTCCGAAGCCCGTTGCGGATGTCATGAAGCAGATTGAAGCAATGCTTGGGCAGCATCAAAAAAGTGAATTTACCCGCCGTGATGTGCGCGAGTTTACGAGGCTTCCAGATCATCTTTTAAAGAAGCACATGCGAGCCATTGAGGACTTGGAATACGTC
>CALDZJ010000034.1 GCA_937944055.1 uncultured Verrucomicrobiales bacterium
CTGTGGAACCCATATTTTCAAAGAACATTAGACCGGAAGACTGAGGAGGCCCGCTGATGAAGATTCATTCAAGCGAGCCTTTTCGAAGTTTTCTCGGTAGCGGCCGGTAGCGGCTGCTGGGGCGACCCTAATCATTTCGCGTCTCACGTCAATGTTTTCTGTGAGGGTTTTTAAAAGAAATTTCCTCAAAGTTTAAGATTATTGATTCTACGGGGGAAATGGGCTTTGAAAAAGTGATCTAGGCGAGCGATTCACAGGGGAACTATTTTGGGTTTCTTAAGAGCTCTCCCATTTCGTCTGCTTTAATAAATCCCTAGCCACTTGCTGCTTTGAGTCTAGGGTTACAGCAGTGCCTTCATATACCTTTCAATCGCTCAATCTCCGCGCCGAAATCGGGGGGAATTCTTACGCTCTTAATCTTGATGGCGATCAGATCATTCTTGATGCCGGAATGCATCCTAAAGAGGAAGGGCCGGCTTCAATCCCCCGTTATGAGGAGGTGCCTTATGACAGCGCTAAGGCGATCGTGATTACGCATTCGCATCTCGATCACATTGGCACGCTGCCGATTGCGCAAAGAGAGCAGCCCTCAGCTCCGGTATACTTAACTCCAGCCTGTGCGGCTTTGGGCGAGGCTCTCCTCCATAATTCAGTGAATGTGATGAGCAGTCAGCGTGAGGAGCTAGGGATCCCGGAGTATCCGCTCTTTCATCATCGGGAGATTGATTATCTCCAAGATCGTTGGATGCTGCGGGCTTATGAAAAACCCTTCCCTCTTGATCCTGCTGAAGAGAGTGGAACAATGCTGACTTTTTACGATGCCGGTCACATTCTAGGGTCTGCCGGAGTTCTGATTGAGAAGGATGAATTGACGATCTTTTATACGGGAGATGTTCACTTTGAGGGTCACACCTTGATTAAAGGGGCTCGGTTTCCGGAGCTTCACGAACCCGACCTGTTAATTATGGAGACGACGCGTGGTTCTGACGAGCGTCCAAACGACTATACTCGACGGGACGAAGAGGAGCGTCTCGCTAAAGAGATTAGAGACTGCCTGGAGGCTGGGGGCTCCGCGCTGATTCCCGTCTTTGCGATTGGTAAAACTCAGGAGGTTCTCACGATGCTCGACAACTTTAAGGCTGAGGGCCTCATCCCGGATAAGACGCCGGTTTTTATCGGGGGACTGAGTACGAAGATGACGATGCTTTATGACCGTTTTGCGGAATCAACGCGCAGGCGACGACCTGGTTTTGAAATTCTGCGAGATATGAACGTGAATACGGGTGACAAGCGGCGACGGGCGCCGATCGAGTATAAGCCCGGAGCTATTTATTGCCTTTCCAGTGGCATGATGAGCGAGAAGACGACTTCTAACATCTTCGCCCGTGGCTTCCTCCAGAACCCTCAAAACTCACTTCTATTCGTGGGCTATGCGGATCCAGCGACGCCAGCTGGAGCGATCAAAGCGGCCTCGTCTGGAGATGTGATCCGCCTAGATGGCACTCACCGAATTCAGCTCAACTGTCTGGTCGAGGAGTTCGATTTCTCCGGCCATGCACGCCGGGAGGAACTTCTCGCCTTCGCTGTAAAAGCGAGGCCTAAGAAGCTTCTTCTTGTCCACGGAGATCCGCCAGCCGTCGCTTGGTTTCAAGAAAAGCTCGCTCTGGCTCTTCCGGAGACCGAGGTCATTGTCCCTCAGCCGAGTGCTCTGATTCACTTTTAAATCCGGGGAGTGTTTCGGTGAGAATTTGTCGAATCCCTTTCTTTTCACGAAAGCTGAGGTGGCTTTTTGAGTCATTACTCAAGGCAAGCCTGAGGTGATGAAAGACGCGTTCTTTGACTTGCTCTGGCAGGCCCTTGAAAGCCTTAGAGTAGATCATGTAGGAGCAACGGTATTTGAAAATTCGTTCATACAAGCGCAAGGATCGCAGGGTCTTGTTCTTGGCTGTTTTGACTCCTCGCCTTGAGAAAACTTTTGGGAAAAACTCTCCGCCTTCCACTCCATCTCCCCCGAGCGTGACTTCACTCGTAAACAAGAGAGACTCGACAATCTCCTTCGCTGAATTCTCGGCAACCTTCCAGGCGAGCCCCCCTTTTCCATCTAAATCATCATCATCGTGATAAGATTTCTGAAAGTAGGCGGCCTTCCGGTAAGCCATTTTCGCCTTCGTTAAGAGGTTATGCATTGAGCATTGGTGCTCCAGCACCATGAGTGCTACGATGTCACTCGTCGCTTGAAGGTATTTTGAAGTGTCGATCAAGGAATCTAAATTCACCAAAGCAGACACTGCCGGCTGAAATTTCTGCGAATCCAATTCACGAGTCGACAGCCACCGATTCCCTAAATGCGGATCTCCCGAAGTCCCAGTGACATACCACCCGCCCCAGCGGTCTTTTAAGGGAGTGGAATCTGTCACCAAAGACGTCCCCGCGCTCAAAACCGGATGACTCTTTTGATCAGGAAACACCGAGCGAATAAACATCCCCGGCACACCCTCCGTTCGCGAAGAAGCATGACACTGAAGACAAGAATCCGTAGCTCGCTCAATCCTTAACGGCCGATCGGATCGCGGTGGAGCGATCGTGTAAAACACCGGCCCCAGCTTCTCATCCTCAATGATGACCTCTACCTTACCACCAGGAACCCAAGCAACATAAGTATCCATCGAAAAATAAAGCGCCCTAGGATTAGCGCGATGAATTAAAGAATTCTGGAGACTTGTCTTAGAAAACACCAGCACCTGAGACTCGATCGGAACATCAAGCTTCTCCAAAACCACTCGTAAAAATTCCTTTCCGCTCGATGGCGGCACCACCCAATCACCCCTGGCCACCTCACGTGAAAGCTTTGCCACGGCGTCTTGGCTCGCCGTTTGCGAGTAGCTAATCGGCGGCAGTTCAAAAAAGTCTGGCCGCGCTGCCACAGGCGCCTCTCCCACCAGCCAAAGAGCTAAAATTAATCGCTGCCTCATCATTCAAAAACTCTCATACGTCGCTACGAGAACCAGTCTATCGACACCTCTTTCACGGAACGAACCGTCAACCCAGCTTGCTCAAAAATCTCGCTTCGCCGCTCTATCAGAACCTCTTCACTTGCAAAATCCAAGCCCAGCAATGCCCGTCCCACCCGCTCTCCCGAGTAGCTATAATCAAAATAACACAGACTCACCACCGAGCTCACCACCTGCATAAATCCAAGCAAAGCACCTGCTCGCTCCGGGAATTCCACCTCCACGAAAAGCGGTGCGGTCATTAACGAGGGAGTAAAAGGAATGACCCGATAACGCGTTGCTGCCTCCCCCGTCACATCTACCGCCCGGCTCTGATTCTTCGCTAACCACTCTAGAAAAACCTCATTTTTTCGCTCTGGCACATCGAGCGTCAGGACCGGACCTTGAGGATCTTCCGCTGTCCGGCCATATTGTAAATCTCGGATATTCACGTCATCTGGTAAATCAACAAGAAGCTGAACGAGCGATCCCTTCTCCTCGGAAACTGTAAACCGCCAACTCCGATCATGTTGAGAGTCAATCCCAGCTTGTTTAGAAATATCGACGAGCTTTGCAAAATCCATATTAGCCCCACAAAGAATCGTCAAAACTTTCTCACCATCTTCCACGAGGCCACCCCGCTGATCTTGCAAATACCCCGCTAAACTCATGGCACCACTCGGCTCCGGAATCACCCGTAGCCCATCCCAATGCCTTTTGATCGCAGCGCAAACCTCTTGATTGCTCACCGTGATAATCCCATCCAACTGACTACGACAAATCTCGTACGTCAAAGCTCCGACTTCCGTGACCGCCGTCCCATCACAAAACACATCCACATAATCCAGCGGCACCGGTTCACCCGCCTCAAAGGCCGCCCTCATCGAAGCCTGTCCTTCACCCTCTACACCGATCACCTTCACCCCAGGCCAAGCTCCCTTCAACAGCGTTGCCACCGCCGAAGCTAGCCCCCCCCCACCGATCGCGACATACACTCGATCAAAAGGCCCCTCTCCTGAAGTGAAGATTTCATCCGCCAGAGTTCCCTGCCCCGCCATCACCTCCATCGAGTCATAGGGTGGAATAAAGATCGCCCCCGTCTCCTCGGCATCCGCTAATGCCGCAGCTTGAGCCTCTGAAAAACTATCCCCGACGAGACAAATCGAAACCATCTCCCCCCCGTGAGACATCACCGCACGCCGCTTCACCATCGGAGTCGGCCTAGGCATGTAAACCGTCGCCTTCACCCCCAATTTCTGCGCAGCCAGAGCGATCCCCTGAGCATGATTTCCGGCGGAGGCCGCCACCACCCCCGCCTTGAGCTCCTCCTCTGAAAAACTCGCCATCGCATTAAAGGCCCCTCGCCATTTATAAGCCTTAATTGGCCCCAAATCCTCACGCTTCACCCAAATCTCATGCGTAACTCCCTCTCCCTCAAATCGTTCGAGCGGAGTCGCCTCCCCCACCTGATAAACCCTCGCCCGGGCAAGATGAATCGCCCTTCGCAGCTCACTTACTAGATCTTCCATACTCACAGAGCCGTCTTCTAGACTTCTTTTAGTAAAACCACTACCCTTAAAATTGCAGCAGCCCTGGCACTCTCCGAAGATAATGCTCAAGGCTGCTGTCCCCCCCAAATGGTTGAAATCTGCTCTTAAAAAGCCTTTTTTTTTGAAGGTCGCAAGTCATTTATCTCTCTAACAATTATCGCTCAGTCGATTTACCCTGTTCAAGCGCCATTTTACTTCTAGAGTCCCGCCGAAATGAGCGAAGAAAAAACGCCTCCACCAGTCCAGTCCACCTCTGAAGAACTGATTGCCGTTCGGCGCGAAAAACTCGCGAAACTCAAAGAACTGGGATTAGACCCCTACGGAGCCGCCTTTGAAACCACCACCACCCCCGGTGACCTCAAAGCCAACTTCCAGAACGACCAAACCGTCAAACTCGGCGGCCGCCTTCTCGCCATCCGCGACATGGGAAAATCTGTCTTTGCCACCCTCGGAGACGCACACGGACGCATTCAAATTTACCTTAATAAAAAAGAACTCTCGGAGGCCGATTGGGCCGCCTACCAGCTCCTCGACATGGGTGACTGGATCGGCATCGATGGCCAAACCTTCACCACTGGCAAAGGTGAACCCTCAGTCAACGTCCAGCAACTTACCGTCCTCTCGAAATCCCTCCGCCCCATGCCTGATAAGTGGCACGGCCTCTCAGACCGTGAGACCAAGTACCGCAAGCGCCACCTCGACCTCATGTCGAACCAAGACAGCGCTGACCTCTTCATCATGCGCTCCAAGATCGTTGCCGAAATTCGCAACTTCCTCCACGAGCGTGGATACCTTGAAGTGGAGACCCCCATGCTCCACGACGTCGCAGGTGGCGCAGCCGCCAAGCCCTTCGAGACTCATCACAATGCCCTCAGCATGGACCTCACCATGCGCATCGCGCCCGAGCTTCATCTAAAAAGGCTCCTCGTCGGCGGCCTCACCAAAGTCTTCGAACTCAACCGTAACTTCCGGAACGAAGGCATCTCCCGCCGCCACAATCCTGAATTCACCATGCTAGAAGCCTACCAAGCTTTCGGCGATTTCGAGATCATGGCCGACCTTGTCGAGGAGATGGTCTGCCACCTCGCCACCAAATTCTTCGGCACCCTCCAAATCGAACACAAAGACGAAAACGGAGAACCCATCCGCACCCTCGACCTCAGCCGCCCTTGGAAGCGCACTCCTTACCAAACCCTCATCAAGCAAGCCGCCGGAGACGACTGGTTTAACCTCTCCCCAGATCAACGCCGCGCAAAAGCACAGTCCGAATTCAAACTCGAAATCCACGATCACCTCGAGGACTACGAAGTCACCCAACAAGTCTTTGAAAAACTCGTCGAAGAGCACACCTTCGACCCCTGCTTCGTCACCCACGTCGACTCAAAGCTCATCCCACTTGCCAAAGAAAACCCAGAGAACCCCTCCGTGATCGACGTCTACGAGCTCATCATCAACGGGCAAGAAATCTCACCCGGCTACTCCGAGCTGAATGATCCAGACGTCCAGCGCCGCCGCCTCCAAGAACAATCTGGCGGCGAAGCTCAGGAAATCGACGAAGACTTCGTCGAGGCCCTCGAGCACGGCATGCCCCCCGCAGGCGGCATTGGCATCGGCATCGATCGCCTCATCATGCTCCTCACCGGCGCCCCCACCATCCGCGACGTCGTCCTCTTCCCGCAGCTCAAGCGGAAGGACTAAACAAGCCCCACCTCTTCTCAAAAGCCCGTGCCCGCCCAGTCGGTCACGGGTTTTTTTTAGGCGAAATCTCTCATCGTAGATTTCCCCTGAGCTCTTAAGCTAAAACATCTCCCTCGCCTCTCCACCCTCCGTAAACTCTCTGTAAACTTCTAGCCAGCCCATTCCCTAATGCACATCCTCCTCACCGGCGCTAACGGCTACATTGGCATGCGCCTCCTCCCCACCCTCCTTCAAGCAGGACACCGCGTCACCGCCATCATCCGCTCTATCCCCCGCTTCCCCTCTTCCCAATTCGCGCCCTTTATTGAAAGCCAACAGCTCTCCCTCCTCCAAGGTGATTTCCTCGGCCAGCTCCCACCTGTTCCAGATCATCTAGACGCCGCCTACTACCTCATCCACTCCATGGGCTCAGGCCGCGACTTCGAGAAACGCGAGGCCGCCTGCGCTCAGAAGTTCACCTCCTGGATCCGTTGCAAGCAGATCATCTACCTCTCTGGTCTCGTTCCAGACGCCCCCCTCTCCGCCCACCTTGCCTCGCGCGAAAAGGTCAACTCCATCCTCCGCTCCGGCCCCATCCCCATCACCACCCTCCGCGCCTCCATCATCGTCGGTTCCGGCTCCGCCTCCTTCGAGATCATCCGCGACCTTGCCGAGAAGCTCCCCTTCATGATCACCCCAAAATGGACCGCTAACCGCTGTCAACCCATCGCCATTCGTAACGTCATCCACTACCTCACCGGCGTCCTTTCTCATCAAAAAACCCTCAATCATGAGTTCGACATCGGAGGCCCAGACATCCTCACCTACCGCCAACTCCTCCTCGGCTATGCTAAAGCCCGCCAC
>CALDZJ010000035.1 GCA_937944055.1 uncultured Verrucomicrobiales bacterium
TGCCGAACTTCGTGCGGAACTCGAAATCAATCGAGCCGAGCTTGAGACCCAAAAAGCCCTCGTCTCCGCTTTACTCACCCGCATCTACGGAGCCAAGAGCGAGAAGATGAGCCATGAACAACTCCTCCTCACCTTCCTAGATGACGAGGCAAAAAAGCCCGAAACCGTCGATGGAAACGAGGAACCACCGGCGGCTAACAAAGTAGCAAAACCCAAGCGCGCCAAACGCACCAACAAACTCCTCCACTCACTCGAGGGACTGCCCACCATCGAGCGAACCGTTACCGACCCGCAAGTCCTCGCCAACCCCGAACTCTTCCGCCTCCTCAGCGAAGAAACCAGCGTCCGACTCCACGCCAGTCCAGGCACCTTCACCCGCGAGGTCATCAAGCGCCAGACCCACGTTCGCAAAGGAGATCCTGACGCCGTCCCTTTCACTCCACCACTTGAGCCCTGCCTCCTTCCTGGTAGCGTTCTCACACCCAGCCTCGGAGCTCTCCTACTCACCGAAAAGTTTTGCTATCACCAACCCTTCTATCGTCAGGAGTGGCGACTTCGAGCGAGCCACGGCATCGAACTCACCCGCAACAACATGTGCAATTGGCACGATCACCTCGCCGACCTAGTCCTGCCGCTCTACCAACTCATCGCCGCCAAACTCCGAAAAAGTTCGTACCTCAAAGCAGACGAAACACCCATTGACTGCCTTGAGCCAGGCAAAGGCGAAACCGCCACCGGATACTTCTGGGTTTATCACCACCCGGAACACGGTCCACTTTTCGATTGGCACAAAAGCCGAGCCAACACCTGCCTCGACAAGATCCTCATCGACGACGAGGCTGGCACAGCCTTCAGTGGCTACCTTCAAAGCGACGGTCTGCGAGCCTACCGCACCTTCCGCGAGCGTCACACTGATCTTAAAATCATCCCCGTAAGCTGCCTCGCCCACATTCGTCGCAAGTTCGTCAAAGCCCAAGGTGATCACCCAAGAATCACAGCTTGGATCCTTCTGCAGATCGGAAAGATCTATGACATTGAACGAAAGCTCAAAAAGCGAAGAGCCAGTGCTCAACTTCGGAAACGAGCCCGCCAACTCCTTCTACGCCGCACTTACCATCATCTCGAAAAACTCTTCAAACATCTTCAAAAACACCGCCGTATCCTGCCTCAAAGTAACCTTGGAAAAGCGCTTCACTACGCCCTCGACCAATGGTGCCACCTTGAACCCTGCTTCCTGGACGGGCAGATCGAGTTCGACAACAACCACACCGAAGGGGCCATCCGCCCCACAAAGCTGGGTGCAAAGAATTGGATGTTTATCGGGAACGAAGACACTGGTTGGCGTAGTGCCGTGATCTATACCTTTGTTGAACAAATCCGGCGTCACGGCATGGATCCCTTCGCCTACTTCGAATGGGTCTTTGAAAAACTCATGCACAGCCCAAGCGAGGATAAACTCGAAGCCCTGCTGCCAGTGAACTGGGTCGCGTCTCAGCGTTCTGAACAGAATCTACAAGAGTCCGCAGCGTAGAAGCCAGAGATGCCAGACCTCTGGCATAAATGTAAGAGGGGCTCTGTTGAGCGTTTACTCAGTAGGACTTAGCTGTCCTTCAGCAAGAGAATGTAATCGAAATAGTCGAAACAAAAAAAATAAAGGAGCGTGACAGTAACACATGCTGAAAATTTTAACCTCAAACTCTACATAAGTTGTTTCATTCGGCCAGCAACTCCTGTCTTTGCCTTTGCGATGCTCTGTAGAGCGTTCCGATGAGGGACTTCGAAACCTCGGGGCACTGAAACTGAGGCGACGATCCTATCTGGAGGCACCGTCCATTTCGTGAATGCTCCCATAGCATGACTGTATTCGAAATGTGAAAGGTCTTCTTCGATGAGAAGGATGGCATAGACAATGCCCTCCGTAAACTTGAGTAGTGGAGCATTCACCAGTTCCTCGATCGCCTTCAACTGGGCCAACTTGAGACTGAGAAATACCAAGTCAACCGGAGGAGGAGGTCCTGTGACAGGGTCGTTGAAGTGTACACGCCGATCAGCTTCCATCTCATCGGGGGAGTCAATGAACTTGTGAAGGTCGGCAATAGCCTTTCGTAGCGCTCGCGCTTTTTCTCCCCCCGCAAAGTCATCGGTCGCATAGCGCATGGCGTAGGTCAGGTCCGGGGTGAAG
The DNA here is from genome assembly GCA_937944055.1 of uncultured Verrucomicrobiales bacterium. Classification (GTDB taxonomy): domain Bacteria; phylum Verrucomicrobiota; class Verrucomicrobiia; order Verrucomicrobiales; family Akkermansiaceae; genus SW10. Next base: position 2,183 of record CALDZJ010000035.1, read on the forward strand.
AAGGAAAGGCCAGTGCTTGTTCCACCTTCTAAATCAAACCCCTGCGAAAATCCTTTTAAGACTTCGTAGCCACCAGTTCCCGTGCCTGCCCAGTTAATCGTGTCATAGAGACCTACGACTTGGTTGATGGCATCGGCGAGGAGTGAAGAGTTCTCCTTTCCGCAGACGCCATTCGATTCAATTTTTTCAGCGTTTGACTGGGAGGTGCCATGAAAAATGATTTCGGGGCAGTCAGCCACGTAGTCAGGGAACAAACCTTCGAAGCGAGCGATAGGGAGATCGATCATTGTTGCGGGCTTTCGCTTTTCGAAATTTCAGAAGGACAGGTGAATAGGAGCTTCGGCGAGGTTAGTCATCAGAGTCATTTACGACCTCTGGCACGTAGATGCGCTTGAGGGGGAGGAGGCTTTTGTAGCGGGTGTCGAAGGCCTCGTAGTGCTGGAAGATGAGGTCGACGAGTTCGTCTCCCTCAATGAGGCGGAGGTTGCCTTTGCCTTGCTCGAAGTCGCGGCATTGGCGGGAGTATTTGCCCAAGGTGACGAAGAGGCCGTATTCGCCGTCTGAGAGCTTTCCGTAGAGGGCTGAGACGTCGCGGTCGGTGATGGTTCCCTCGGAGCTTTTGACCTGCACTTTGATGATGGGTGGCTCAATGCCGAGTTGATCTTTGTGGGCGATGATGTCCACGCTGGGCTCGTTGGTGCGGGCGAGGCGTGCTTGGTAGCCCATACACTCCAGAAGGTGCTGGATGAACTCTTCGAGCGGGAGGCCTTTGAGTCGCTGGGTGAGAGTTTTGATGATGAAGTCCTTGGTGGTGTCCTCCATGTCGGAGGTGATGGTGACGGCTGATTCATCTTCGGAGATGATGGGCGGTGCAGATTTACCTTCAAGAGCGGCGAGATATTCGTCAGCGTAGTTCTTCACTTGGAAGAAGCTCATGGCGCTGCCGATTTCGTAGAGGGCTCCTTGGGAGAACTGGGTGCGCTCGAAGCGCTTGAGCCATTTCACAGAGCGCTGATGTGGGTAACCGTGTTTGTCTGAGCTTTGGTGGGTATAGTCGCCGGTGACTTCACCGACGGAGATGGAGCGGTCGGTCTTGTTCGGGAAGATGACAAGGTCTCCGACATTCATCTCGTGGACGAAGCGAAAGAGTTGGCCGGCGTTGTTGGGAATTGCTCCGGGTTTCTTCTCTGGATAAGCGGTCGAGACGGCTTCTTTGAAGGCTTCGCGGTCGGGGCTGAGCGTCGAAAGATCAGGCATCTTGGTCCAGCCGAGGGCGACACAGTTTTTCTTAAGGAAGAGGGAGACTGCGTCGCCAGTCTTTCCGGCGTGGATTCCCCAGAGGGTGGGTTTTGTGATCATGGTATCGGTGAGGCGCGATGATTGAGGCTTAAGGTGTTTCCGGCAGTCTTTTTCGGCTGGTATCCATATCGTTAGCGAAACCCTCAGGAATGGGTTTGTAAGGTTTGTCGGGGGAATTGAGAGAACTCTGAAAGGCGCGCAATCCATCGATATTGATGCTGCCGACCACGAAGTAGTCATCCTGCCCTCCTTTCACTCTTACTAAATCTCGCTCCCAAGCATTCTTAAACGGGGCTCTTATGCGGCTGTCACCGTAGGTGCGGTTATTGCATTGGACAATGTAGGCGTGGACGTCCAAGGCTGATGACTCGACAAGCGCGTTAAATGTCTCTGTGTCTGGATTCCATTCAACGACAAATAGAGCATCTACCTTGCCTCTCAGTTTGGCCCTTTTTTGAATGTTCGTAAGTTCACTGCAGATCAAGAGTGAGAGTTGCAAGCCGTGATGATCAAGGACAGTAACTTGCGAGTCACTCGAACGGGGTTCCATTCGCAAGTTGGCAATTCTTTCCAACTCCTCGCGCTCTCTCTTGGCGGGGTGTTCTTTGTCTTGGCAATACGTTGAATAGCTAGGGTATCCGAAGCCATCGTGGATCAGTGCAGCCCAGACTTGATTGTGAACTACGTCTCTATCTTTGTGTTTTAGATACTCGATGCCGGCGACGAGCGAGGTTCCAGATGTCAGAAGTTTTTTAGCAAGAAAGTGAAACCATTGAGGCGGGATAGAAAGCTCAGGAAAGACGACGTAGTGAGGCTTTGAGTCAGCTTTGAGAATTTGGTTGAGCAACCGATTAATACGGAAGAATCGTCTCTGGTCAGGGTCATCGAATTCGGTGAAAGAGGCGACCCAACTTTCGTCTTCCGTTAGGAAGCTTGTGACCGCTATTTTCGCATTGGTGCGGTTTTCATCGCTTGGGAATACAATTCTGCGGTGCCCTTCTTGTTCTGTAAGAGCTTGCTGAGGAAAGCCTCCAGACTCAACGTTGTAACCACGCATCGCTAGGATGATCTTCTGCAGGGTCATCACTCCATCCAGTGAGTAGGCATCACTGATCAGGTGGTAGAGCTGGTCAATCGTGTGAGGTCGAGTTCTAAACAGAATTCCAATTGGGGCCCGGCTCTCCGGTTCGCATCCCATGACCTCACAGAAACGAGATACCCCTTCGGTGATGATCTTAGGGAGGAAGTCTGAGGTGCCTTCTGCTTGAGGTAGAGCCTTGAAATTGATGCCTACGCGATAGGAGGAAAGATCGTGAGGGTTTTCAATAAGCCTGAGAGGCTCGGAAGCTAAGTCGTGACAGAAGTATGCCCACCAGTGATCTCTTTCCGTATCAAAGAGTTGATGCTTCCAAAGGTCGAAGGTCTTGTCCCAATGTGAATTCCAAATGGGTTTGAAATCCTCAGAGTAAGCGGGAAAAGCTCCTGTGATTGTTTCTTTGATAGAGCGTTTGAGTTGGTTGCGCCATTTCTCTCCGAAGAGCTTTTTGGCGGCCTTTTTACTGACGGGGCCCTTGATGAAATAGCTGCCGTTTTTACTGATTGTCTTGAACACGCTTTCGATGGCTTTGATGAGCTTCCAAAGGTGTTCGAGATCACGACATTTGAGTGCAACTTGGAGAATGCGTGGGATGTAGCCTTGGAATGTGAAGAAGCGTTGAGGCACAAAAAGCTGTTCAAGGCATCCATCAAGGAAAGCGTGCCGTGCTTCTTGCCAGGTCGAGGGGGAGAGAGCTCTTTCATAAGCTTCAAAATCTCTGAGCTGCATCGCAAAAGCCGACCGCTTGATGGTAAGGTTTTCAATCCCTTGGAGTGCAGAGGCTGCATCACCACTTGAATCGAGAGCTTCGATCATTCCGGCCTGCACACTCGCTTCATCTTCTGGGACTTCGGGCAGTGATCTCCACTCACTGTTTCGTTCTTGAATCTGGCGATTTAAGGTTTTGAGTAGATTTTTGCCAGAGGAACCTTCGAGGAAAAAGCTCTTCGTCTTGCTGGGCGAGAAGGCTAGTTTTCCGATGCTTTTGAAGCTGGAGTGATAAACGATATCAAGATCAGTTTGAACTGCTTCGCCAGGCACAGTCGCTGTGATACGAGAGTTGGTTTGACTTGTTACCCAGTTCCATAAATCAAATTTTGTCTCGAACTCTGAATAGTTTTCAAGGACGAGGATGATGTCATCGACGTAGCGGCCATAGTAGATGGGTGTGAGGCTTTTCTCGATCACTTCATCGAACTGATGAAGGGCAAGGTTTGCGATGACACTTGATGCGGTTAATCCAACTGGGAGTCCTTTATTCAAAGGTGTGGTATTGGCCCAGTCGATCAGGGCTCGGACAAAGATTGCATTCAGTGTTGTTTGCGAAAGGCTAAGCTCCACTCCAATCGACTCATGAAAATCGGGATCAAGGAGGAACCCGGGGCTAAAGCTGTGATAGAAAGAGGTGAAGTCTGAGGAGATGGTAACGATCTTTTTTCCAGCCTCTAAGGCATCCGATGCCGCCGTCATCCCGTTTTCACGCCAGCGCCGATAGGCGTGAAAGTATTGGGTGCAGGAGCCTTGTGCGATGCCGTTAAACGTCCCTTGCCTGGTTCTTCGGAGCCGATTGCCACGTGCACAAGGGCGTAGCTTGTCCTCAAAGAGTGCGCCGACCTCGCTGATCCACAGAGCGGCGAGGACATGGAACTCGACCGAGAGGTGTTCCATGATCCGAAACTCCACTTGAGGTTTAGTGTGAGCTACGGTGGATTTCCAACTCGTCCATGGTTCAGAGTGAGTGCCGTCAATGGGGTAGTCGTTCTTAAACCCATGGGGAATGACATCCCAAGAATCGTCATCAAAGTTGAATGGTTTACCCTCTTCGATTTTCTTGCCGAGACGGGTGAGGTTACCAACTAAGTCTTTCTCAAACTCTAGCAAGTCTTCTCTGCAGTCACGGGATGAGAAGAAGAGGTCTGTCTTCGCTCGCCGGTAAGCGAGGCCAAGTTCTTCATTGCTGGGGCTGTAGAGAGATAATTTCATTAACTGGAAAAGGCTTCTTTTAGGACGGCTTGGAGGAGGTCGGCGGCGTGGGTGCGGGAATTCTCGATTTCGGTTTCGAGTTCTCGGCAGGTGGCCATGAGGGCTTCGACGCGGGAGACGATGGCGGCTTGTTCGGCGAGGGGTGGGAGGGGGATTGGCAGTGTCTTTAACGATTTGCTCGTAAGGTGCGGAATGCCAGCTCCCGTGAAAAAGCCTTCAATGAAACTACTTTCGGCACAAAGCTTCATGTAGTGATTGAATAAAAAGGGGTCAAAAAGAGAGCCGTAAAAGCGGATACGGTGTAGAGCTTTTTGAAATACCATTGGTTTGTAATCGCTCCAGACGGCTGTCCGGCCGATTCCTCCGCCACCTTCGCAGACTAGAATATCGCCATATTTTACCGAATATTGATCGAGTTCGTGCTCGCCCAGTTTAAGAGTTTTCAGATCATTAGTTTTTACTTGATACCATCTGACATTGAGGTTGCGTAAATATGGCATTTCGATGCCGGTGTTTTTGGCTTTATCGAGCATTTTACCTAAAGACATCTGAGCTAAGTCGCCAGTTTTGCACCACTTCCAGCCCTCTGGAATCTCGAAGGGGATTTCTTCTGGGGTGATCTCGGGGAGGGGTTTTTCTTTGCGGATTTTCTTTTCGGCGATGAGGCGGGCTATTTCGGTTTGGATGCGTTTGAGGAGTTCGCTGACGGGTTCGGTGTCGGGGTTCTTGGCCCGCCAGTCCGCCGTTAATTTTCCCTGAATCGCTTCCTGCAGGATGGCTTGCTTGAGTTTGGTAAGGAGGGATTTTTGTTCGACGATTTCCCCTTTGGCGATGGCCATGGCTGCCTTTGCTCGCTCGATTTTTTGGATCAGGAGTCGTTGGTGAGTGAGGTCGGGGAGGTTGACTTCATAGTGTAGAAAAAACTCTTCCTGAACTCTCTTGCGGTTGGTGTTGCCACGACTGGCCTTGATACAGGCTTCGAGAAACTGAGGCGATTGTAGGAAGACGTTGAAGAAGTCTCGATCGACTTGGTCCTCGTTGACCTCGTAGGACATGAAGTCATTGGTGACCAGCGCACCTTCCAAATCGTCAGGAATGATTCCGAAAGCGCTGTTACGAGCGTCGATTCGGCTAAGGATGAATTGTCCTGCTTTGACCAACCATTGATTCTTTGTTCCGATTTCAATCCCTCTTTTGGTCCCACGCAGTCGGACGCCTTTGTAGTTTGTTCCGATGGTGACCTGTTTGTAGATCACGTCATCTTGAACGGTTTCCGCTTCTTTGTAGCGGGTCAGAATATTGCCGATTCGTTTCATCTATTTTCCGGCGTATTCTTTTTCGATTGCTTGGAGAGCTTTTTCGACTTTTCCGATAGATTTGCGAAGTTCGGAGAGGCACTTTTTAACACTGAGGGTTTCTTCAATTTCAGAGCCGGTGGGATTCTTTTCATCCAAATCGGCACCTTCTTTGAGGTCGCTAACGTTCACTTTCCACGCTTGATCAGTCTCCTTCCGCTTTTTCCACCATCTCAGCATGGGGGCGAATTCATCGAATTGGATGGCTTTGGTTTTGGAATAGCTTTTTTGGCCTTCGGGGAGGCGGTGCTCGTAATACCAGATGTCTTTGGTGGGGGTGCCTTTTTCGAAGAAGAGGAGGTTGGTGGAGACGGTGGCGGGGTGGAAGGTGGATTGGGGGAGGCGGATGATGGTGTGGAGATTGCACTCGGTGAGGAGCTTTTCGCGGATGCGCTGCTTGTAGCCGTCTCCGGTGATGCAGCCATCCGGGAGGACGATGGCGCAGCGGCCCCCCGGTTTGAGGAGCTGAATTATCAGGATGATGAAGAGATCGGCCGATTCCTTGCAGCGGAAGGAGGCGGGGAAGTTGGTCTCGACGCCATCGGCAATGCTGGCTCCGAAGGGGGGATTGGCGAGGATGACTTCGACCTGTTGTTTGGGTCCGATGGAGTTGTATTCGGTGGCGAGGCTATCGGTGTAGTGCCAGTCCGGGACATCGATGCCGTGGAGGATGAGATTGGTGAGGCCAAGGACGTATGAAACGGGCTTGAACTCCCAGCCGTGGATGGATTTTTGGAGGATTTGTTCTTCCTCCACGGTGTGGACCTCGGCAGCGCGGACGTGATCGATAGCAGCGGTGAGGAAGCCTCCGGTGCCGGCGGCGGGATCGAGGATGCGCTCGCCCAACTTGGGATCGATGACCTGAGTCATGAGCTGTGTGATGGCGCGGGGGGTGTAGAACTCGCCCTTATTCCCAGCGTCCCGCAACTCGACGAGGATGTCCTCGTAAATGGTGCCGAAGATGTGGCGGTCTTCCAAGTTGTTGAAGTCAAAGCCATTCAGTTCATTGATGACGCGGCGCATTTCGGTGCCGGACTTCATGTAGTTGTTGGACCCATCAAAGACTTCGCGGACGATGGCGGCACGCTTGGGGGCTTTCCATGACTGGAGGACTTTCAGGTGAGAGAAGAGGCCATCGGTAGGGTGATCGATAAAGATGCTGAGTTCTTCTCCGGTGAGGCCCTCGGGATCGGTGGCCCAGTTCCGCCATCGGAACTTCTCGGGGACGACGGAGGTGTAGTCATCTTTCTCCAATTCGAGTTCCTCGTCCTTTTGATCGAGGATTTTAAGGAAGAGCATCCAACCGAGTTGCTCAAGGCGCTGAGCGTCGCCTGAGACGCCCCGGTCTTGGCGCATGATGTTGCGGACGTTTTTGACGATGGAGGAAATATTAGCCATGAAAGTGAGACAGAATGACGCGATTTGTGGGGTGAGCGAAAATGACGGTGAATAAAAAATGTTTAGTCTTAAAGGGGGAGCCGTTGATTCTAAAGGGATTCCGGAATGATTCGAAGTGGTGACAATGCGATTGAGAGACTAACGCGAAAATGAGCGAAAATAAGAATCAGAGGGCCCAATGAGGGAGATATTTGGCGAATTTGTTGGATTGGCCCTCTTCAGCAGGAGCGATGAGGCCCTTTTTCTTGGTTGCGGAAATGATCCTGCTGGCGCGGGCGATCTGGCTGTCGGTTAGGCCGAAGCGCTCCCGGAGGCTTTCATTGGTCATGTAGTCATGGAGAAGGTAGCGGAGGCAGGAGTGGAGATAGCAAGCGTGGACGCGCTCGGTAGTGGTCATGTCATCGAAATCCTTATGCGCAAAGAGGATGGCGCGAGTGTGCTGTGGAGTAGTCTGAAAGATGGGGGCTGGGAGCTGAAAGACCTCGGTTTCATGGACGACTTTATCGATGCCGGAGCCCCGTTCCTCACAGATGCCGATGCGGCGCATAAGGGATGCGAGGGCTTCATTACGAGACTTGGGAGGGGAGTCGAGAAAGCGGTCGGTCTCGATGAGAGGGATGCCGGGATTAGTGATCTCAAGGCGACTTTCAAAGATTTCGATCATGGGGCCGGTTCCTGATTCGAAGAGGTCTTGGTGGATCAGGGCATTGGCGACAAGCTCACGAATGGACAGCTCGGGAAACATGGGGACATCTTTCCGGAGGGCGGTTCCGAGGACTTCGTTGTGAGGAATGCGGGCATTGATGAAGCCGATCAGGCCCTCGAAGCCGCTAGCATAGCCGCGCTCGCCGACCTGTTCATGAAGGGTTTCCAGGCGGTTGTTGTCGCGGTAGTGAATGACACGGAGGGCCTTGCGCTCCAAGGAGGGGAAGCTGGAGAGAGTCTTGGCAAAGAGAAGGGCTCCAAGGTTTAAGATGTCCCAAGAGCCATCATCCCGCGTGGCGATGAGTCGCTCGCTTTCTAATCGCTCGATGATGTGATCCCGCGTGGAGGGAAGGTCGAGGCCCATGAGGTCGAAGTAGGCGGGATAGTCGAGCAAGCGGAGGACTTCTTCGGGAGAGACCCGTTCCTTGGCGGGGAGGCTCTCGAAGGGGGCTTGTTCAAAGACTTTCCAAAGGTTTCGTTCCCGTTCGGGGTGGTCTTTGAGCTTCTTGGTATAGGAGCCGACTCGAATATACTCGGTGCCCTTGAACTGAACCGGCGATTGGGTTGCTCTGGGGATTTCCAAAAGAATCAGAGGAGTGCTATCAATGGTGAGGGGGTGAAACGAGAAATCGATTTTTGGACTCAGTGATTTGAGGAGCCAGTTCTCGAGAGCTTCATTTCCGATCTTTTGAGTGGAAGGGGAAAAGGTGGTGCCGATTTGCTGATGACTTTCATCTTCGATTCCCCAGACGATGTAGGCGCTGACCTTCCCCTCTAGTGCGGCGGAATTTGCGAGGGCGGAGATGCGTTCCCCGATCATATCTGCGTCCGAGTTGTTGTGCTTGAATTCAACCCACTCGGTTTCGTGAGGGAGCTTGCAAAGTTCTATAACGAGACTTTGAAGGTAGCTGTTGGGATCGCTGGCCATGATTGGGGGGAATTAGGCAACCTCGTAGAGGTGGTTTGTGAGTTCGTGGATGGCTTCAAGGTAGCCTTGCTTTCCGCCAAAGGCATCGGTGAGTTCCTTGAGGGTGCCGAGTTCGCTGAGGGGATTGAGTTTTAGGATGGAGACGTCTTCAAGGTCAGCAAAGCCATCATCGGCATACTTATCCAAGAGGCTTTCCATCACCTTATGAGCTAGGTCTCCATACTTGGTGAAGTAGTTCCGCTTTTTAACGTCGTCTGCACGTTCTCTGCGGGTCAATGGTTTGGCATCGAAGGCGATATGGCAGATGAGATCGAACGGGTCGAAGGCTGAACCCACCTCTTCATGGAGAGCGGAGAAGATGACGCCGTGCTGCTCCAATTCGTCAACGATGGCCTTCTTCTTATCGGCCTCCTTCCATGAGTTGAGGAATTGATCTAGGGAAGCGTAGTTGGTGAGGACGTTTTTCTTGGTGTAATCTCGTAGGCTCTCGGTGATGATCTTACCTTCGGAGTCCATGTATTGAACACGCTCCTTGATAATGGTGACTGGGACACCTTGCACCATGACTTTGCGCCGCTTTCCGATGGGCGGGTCGTCTTCTGGATCAATGGTGATGTCGGGAGGCTCTGGGGGGGGAAGAGGATCAGGGAACTCAATATCGTCGCCGGAGATTGGATCGACGACGGTTTCGTCTTCATCGTCGTCCTCAAAGCCAGAGAGGTCGTCGTCCTCAGTGAAATCCTTCACGCGGACGGGGTCGCCATCGAACTCTTTATCGGCGAAGAGATCGGTGACATTTCGGAAGTCCATGATGGTGAAGTAATGCTTTCCATACTCTTCATTGATGCGGGTGCCACGTCCGATAATCTGCTTGAACTCGGTCATGGAGCCGATGTTGGAGTCGAGGACGATGAGCTTGCAGGTCTGAGCATCGACTCCGGTAGTCATGAGCTTGGACGTCGTAGCGATGACGGGGTAGAGTTCTGACGGGCGGATGAAGTCATCAAGATGGCGTTTTCCTAGATCATTGTCTCCGGTGATTTGCATCACGTATTTGCTATTTTGGGAGACGAGGTCGGAGTTTGCATTGGCGATTTCTCGGCGCATGGCCTCGGCGTGTTCGATATCGACACAGAAGACGATGGTCTTTGAAAAGCGGTCTGAGCCTTTGAGAAATTCGGTGATTTTTTCAGCGACAAGTTTCCGGCGTTCATCGACGACAAGAGTCCGGTCGAAATCCTTGCGATTGTAGAGGCGGTCTTCCACAGGGTCGCCTTCTTTGTCTTTGAAGTCTTTTGAAGGTCGCCAGCCTTCGGCATCGATATCGAGTGTGATTTTAACGACCTTGTAGGGTGCGAGGAAGCCATCATCAATGCCTTGCTTAAGTGAGTAAGTGTAGAGCGGATCGCCAAAATACTCGGAGCTAGAAACGCTCTTGGTTTCCTTTGGTGTGGCGGTTAGGCCGACGTGGGTGGCGGTTTTGAAGTAGTCGAGAATCTTGCGCCATGCGCTATCATCCTTTGCGCTGCCACGGTGGCACTCGTCGATGACGATCAGGTCAAAGAAGTCAGGGCTGAATTGCTTGTAGGCGTCGGCGCCTTGGCTGTCAGATAGGCCTTGATAAAGCGCAAGGTAGACGTTGTAGGCGGTATCGATCTGTTTGTGCTTGATGATTGTCATCGCCTTCTTGAAGTGGCGGAAATCTCCCCGAGCGGTCTGGTCAATCAGGGCGGTGCGGTCAGCCAGGAAAAGGATGCGCTTCTTTAGGCCACTCTTCCAAAGGCGATAGATCATTTGGAAAGCGGTGTAGGTCTTTCCGGTTCCGGTAGCCATGACTAGGAGGTGACGATTGTCTCCCTCGCCCTTGGCAATCGCTTCGACGGTGCGATTGATTGCAATCTGCTGGTAGTAGCGTGGGTTGCGATCCGTGCCGTCATTGAAGTAGTCCTGAGCGACGATGGACTCCTGTTTGTCGGTGATGCCCTTGAAGGCTTTATATTTTTCCCAAAGTGCGGCTGGGGAGGGAAAGTCTTCTAGAGAAAGTTCAGACTCGATAGGGCCGGAGCTTACGGTCCGGTCGTGGAAAGCAAAGCCATCGCCATTGCTGCTGAAGACAAATGGGATATCGAGAGTCTCGGCATATCCAAGGGCCTGTTGAATTCCTGAGCCAATCGAGTGCTTGTTGTCCTTAGCCTCGATGACTGCGATTGGAATATTTGGTTTGTAGTAGAGGATGTAGTCGGCTCGCTTCTGCTGGCCACGTGTGTGAATTTTCCCTCGGACGTAGATGCGGCCATCGGTAAAGAAAACTTCTTCGCGCATCTGGGTATCGGAATCCCATCCAGCTTCGAGAATAGCTGGAGTGATGAACTTGGTCCGAATATCGTGTTCGGTGAGGGATTTCTTGTTCATTGCTTGGCCGTGATAGATTGAACAATAGAGGACGAAGGGGAACTTTAAATTGGGGTTTCTATCATATCTTCAATACCTCTTAGCTAAAAACAGTGAGGTTTGCCACCTGCAGATTCGTCACAATTTTAACTCTTAAGGGTGTGGCCTTCTGTTCGGTGACTCCATCACAAGGCGTTTGTCCCTGGCTGTGTCTGGCTGGAGCGAGGGGAGGGCTTTTATTCGCCGTGGGCAGGCTTGCTGGCCTTATCTATCTGCTGGAGAAGATTCTGTTCGAATTTAGCGTATTCGTGACTGCGAAAGCTGTCTAGAGAGACGAATCTTTCGTCTGGCGTTGACTGGTAAAAAATTTGGGTGAAGACGTTGCCGCTGTGAGAGAGTCGCCCGGTTTCGACCTTTTCGGAGATCTTTGTAAGCAAGGAGTTCAGGCTCGGGGCTTCAAGGGGAATTTCTAAGACCTTGTTGGGGATGGTTGTGCATTGGCAGGGGGCTAGTTGAGGGGTTTTTGTACCTCTCATGAGGAGATAGAGGTCTTCCTGCAGAGTGAATGAAACCCAAACCGACTTTGGGAGGGGTGGGATTTGATCGAAGGCGTTGTCTATCGGAAAGCCGTCGCCAGCCTGATTGTTGCCACGATTCACTGAAAAAGCGGCCCAAAGCTCCGCTCCCTTATTGAGAAGGCAGACTGATTTTTGGTAACTGTAGAGATCCTTTTCGTGATCATTTTGAAAGGCCGAAGCAGGGAGATGCAATTCGGCGTATCTGGTGTCTTCGAATACCGGCATGTTTTCGCCGTAGAAGGGAATCAATTTTCCATCTTGAATACGGATTGGGACGATGACCTCGACGGGATGAGTAGAATGGTAAGGATCACTATCTTGAGACATGAATTTTAGAGCGAGTTTCGGGGCAGTTAAGATCCGGTGTCTGTTTTGGAAAGTAGGCTTTCAAGCGCATGTAGAACTTCTGATGCTTGGTGGTGAGAATACTGCTCCCAGCTCCTACCCGCGAAAGAGAGACGATCTTTTTCTAGCTGAATCGAGTCCTGCCGGTGGTGATAGTTAATGCAGCGTTCTTCTGGCTGGGATGCGACATAGGCGAGAGCTTCAGTCTCGCTCTGAAAAGCGGCTTCAAAGTAGTCGTAGCGGCCATCACCCATTGAGCTTTCATAGGCGTCTTCTTTCAGGACAATGAATACTGGGGTTTTATGCTTATTTTTAGTTTCCAAGGTCGCGGTGATGCGAGGGAAGCTCTCCGATGGGAAACCGTTCACGGGATTAAAGTTGTCTGCCCAAGAAGGAGGTGGAGGTGGAGGTGGAGGTGGTGGGAGAGGTGGGAGCTCGGGTAGCTCAGGAGTGCCAGGAGGGAGACCGGCGGCTTTAAGAACCATGCCGCGCTGATTGCGGAAGAGAGCTTGGGAGACGGAGTCCCATTGCTGCGAATTTGGGGTGAGGATCTGCCATTTGGGTTTATTCCCTCGGCGAAGGGAGAACAGGCCGTCCGTTCCAAAGGGACCAACGGCGGCGTAAAAGCGGCCATCATCGTCATAAAAGGTAGTATCAGGATTCATCAGTGAGGGTGGAGGGGTGGAGGGGTGGAGGTTGTTGATGTGGTAGAAAATTTTAGAGTTCCGATGGTTCTCCTAGACTGACGTTTAGGCTGATCTGGTCGTGGGCATTTTATTCAGTCGAGGATCTGATAGTCGACGTCACAGGCTTCGCAGATGGATATGGTGTGTTGAGTACCCCCAGAGTGGGGATTGTCTGGGTTTAGGTTAAAGTAGGCAAAGCTGGCTGGTGCTAAGTTGAGTGAGGGTGCACCGATGACTTTCAGGGCATCTCGGAGGAGAAGGGCAATTGCGATTTTTGGGCGTGGGGGAAGGTCTGGGTAACGCTTGAAGCTGTGGCGATGTTTTGGGGATGAGGCTGTTGCGGCATCGACCAAGATTTCCAGTTCTTGCTGGGTGATTTGATCTAGCCCGAACTTTTGGGAGGGAAAAGTGAGCTTGGTTTTCCGGTAGGCTACCTCGGGAAGGACGAGTTGGAGGCTGGTGTCTGAGACCGAAGAGACTCCCAATGAGAAAGCCTCATCTGATCCCAAAGCGCCTCCGCTGCGGAAAGTGGCCTTTGGTTGGTCTTTTGCGAGCTGAGCGGCAAATTCATGGAGTTTTTTGCGCCGAGGTGGCGAGACATTGCGAGTGCCTTCGAGAAGCACAATGGGGGATGATTTCATGGGGTGAACGCTAAGCCGTTTCAGCTAAGTATTGATTAGTGGCGGGTGGTGATAAAAGTTGTCCGGTAAAATACAATCACCTAAAAAGGTAGGTTGGGCAGTTTGGCAACGGCGGCAGTAAGGGTGCCGATTTCGAGGGAGGTATAGGCAGCGTGGGCGGCGTCGGTACTGTGGCCGCTCATTTTTTTGCGGACCTCGGCGGGGACTTCGGCATTGCTCATCCATGTGACGAAGGAATGACGTAGGGAGTGAAAAGAGAGGCTGCCTTGCTTGGAATTGAGAGTGCGGGTTTTGGGGACTTTGGCTTCCTTCTGAATGACCCCAAACTGGGTAGATAGGCCATCCCGGCCACCGGTGCCTCTTCCATGGAGGGAAGGAAAGAGCGGGGTTGCTGGAAAAGGAGAGGGAGGGTTCTTTTTGAAGTAAGCAGAGAGGACGGGGTGGAGGGGGATTTCCACGGTCTTGCCTTTGGCTTTGGTCTTCTCGGGAGTGAGGATGATGCGGCCATTGTTCAGGTTGTCGGAGGTAAGGTTGGCGGCGTCTCTGATGCGGAGGCCGGCGTAGGCACCTAAGAGGATGAGGCCTTTCCATTCCGGGGAGGGGGCGGCTTTAGTGAGCTTTGCGACTTCATTGATGGTGAAGGGATGTCGCTCGATGCTGTCTGTTTCGGCGAGGGCTTTGCCTTTCAGGGGGGTGGTAGGGTTGTGAAGAGTGACATGTTCCGCCATGGCATCGGAGAACATCGCAGTTAATCCGACGATGTAATGATTTGCAGTGCTAGCAATGACCGTCTCATTGGCTGCGGTGCGGAAATTACGGATCTCGGCGGTGGTGATGGACTCAAGAGGGGCGTCGGCTCGATCTTCGAGGAAGGCGATGAACTTCTTGGTAACGGTTCGATAGAAGGAGAGGGTGGCTTTTGAAACGGTTGTTTCCTTCGCCGCAAGCCACTCTTTTGCCCATTCGCGGAGGGTGTAGGATTTGAATTCACCAGCACCTCCGGCTTTGACGATGTCGGCAAGGATTTCGCGGGCGTTGGCTGGGTTTAGCCGTCCCTTCATTGCGAGTTCGCCGGCCTCGGTGAGCTTGGCGAGAATGGTGCGCGAAGCTTTGTCTCCACCTCCAGCTTCGTTCCTGGCCTTCTGTTCGAACTGATTGGCCGCTTCCTGCGCCTCTCTCTTGGTAGAGCGTCCGGTGGAGCGTTGGAGCTGTTTCGAGTTCCCTTCGCCGTCGGTTACGCGGAAGGAGCAATACCAGTTTGGAAGGATTTTTCCACTCGGTGATTTCTTACGATAGATCGTCGCCATGGCTATTATCGTGCCAACAATGTGCCACCATCAACTGTATTCTACCAAATCCCATAAAGTTCATTTATTGCAGGTAGAGGGTTTATCGGATGCCACGGGACACCATTTAGGGCTGGAATCGAAGTATGGGTTCGATTCCCATCGCCGGTATTTCTTCTCTTATAAGGGCTCTCAGCCTCAAGTATGGACTGAAAGCTTTCGTTGGACAATAGGAGAGGGGAGTCTTTTCCTCAGTCGGCCTCCCAATCATCGTGTCTCTAAGGCCTCATCAAAGACATGGCTTAGATTTAGGGCTGCCTGACCTTCAATGGTCCTTGAATGAGGCTCTGATATTGATTGGATATCATGCAAATCTTGACCCTTTCCTCGCGATGAATCCGCTCTTTGAGCCTGAAACGCCGTAAAAACGGACTTTTCCTTCAAGAAGTTTTAAAAAATCTCCTCAGAAAACATCGGGTTAAAAGTCGCTTAGATTAAGTGACTTAGGCTTTGTATCGCCTCGTTTAGACTGTTTCGGTGAAGAAAACGTTCATTTTTTTAATAAAAACACCGAAAAGTTATTGACGTTTAGTTTGTTTTAAATTAATTGTCGTCTGCCGCTAGAAATTAAGAGTTCTAAAAATTATCAAAACCAAAAATTCTCGACGGAGGCAGGTGCACAATCTCACTTGCTTCGACTAACAACAAAAATAATTAATAACAAAAACCCAATATGAAAACTAATACGAAAGTAACCACACAGGCAAAAAAGAAGAAGAATGGATTCACCTTGATCGAGGTCATTGCTGTTCTTGTTCTTCTTGGAATCCTCGCTGCTGTTGCAGTTCCTAAATATGTTGATATGTCAGAGTCTGCTAAAGAGCGCGCCATTGATGGAGCGATCTCCGAGCTGAATGGCCGTGAAGCATTGACATGGGGTAAGGACGTGATCTCAACATATGTTGACGACGCTGCTACCTTCGCTTCCGTTGATAAGACTCTCGGAACCGAGTATGACGTATCTGCTTTAACCGCTTCTGGTGGGGACATTGTCTTCCAAGGAACGACCGTCACTTTGACCCGCACAGCTTCAACTGCTGATTCTCCAGGAAGCTGGACCCGATAGTCGCTCTTCTGAGTCACTTTTTAAGCCGGGCCGAGTTCACCGAAGGGGATGCCCTAGGGAGCTCGGCCCTTTTAATTTTACAGGAAAAGAGTCCGAAAAATGAAACAGTCCAATCCATCTAAGGCCCACAGCCGGCAAGGTTTTAGCTTGATCGAGGTTGTGGCCGTCTTGGCGCTTCTTGGGATTGTGGCGGCTGGCTATAAGAGGATTTTGCCAGATTTTAATATCGATTTGTCGAAGGAGACTGATCGCTTGACCTCTCATGTGCGTAACGCGCAAGTGAGAGCTCAGGCTGATACTTACGAATGGCGTGTCGTTTTTACCGATGCCACGAGCTACCAGATTGGGCCAGTGGTCCTCCCTGGTCCCGGTTTCACTCCGCGAGTCATACCGGAGAGCGGTCAGCTTCAAGGCTTGCTGAAGAATGGAGTGACTGCGAGTCCGGGCTTTATGGTGCGTTTTGATTCATGGGGAAGGCCTCTGAATGATGCGGGAGTCCCTTTCTCTTCTAATAAGACGGTGACGCTGCGTGCAGGCGCTGAAACGCAAAGTTTTACGATTTTAGCTCATACCGGATTGATTCAATGAGATTACTGAATGATAAGTTAAAAAATGCGCGGGGTTCCGGGAGATCTGGTTTCACCCTCATTGAGGCGATTGCCACCATTTTACTTTCGGTTGTCCTGATTGCCTTGCTCCTGCCTTTGATGGGCTCCGGGCTCAAGGGGAGCCGGCGGGCCTTGCTGGGATTACCTGAAACTCAGGCCCTTCGCTCGGAGATGGATGCTTTATGGCATCTTTATAAGACGAGTGATCCTTTTGATCTTCCGGCTTTTTCAACCCAGCTTGCGGCGGCGGCGGCGGCGGATCCTCCTCCACCTTATCAATTGCTTGATAATGAGTGGGTCGAGTTTAGCTCTTCGGGTGTGGAGTTCGTCCCTGCGGTGGCGACGCAGAGGGTTTTGCGGGTGACTTTGGGGAATAGCAAGGGTGAGAAAATCACAGCCTACTTCTTCGCAGATCAATAGAGATATGAAGGTCAGGAAGAAAAGCACTTATGGTGGTTTCACGATGCTTGAGCTTGTGGCGGTCTTGGCCTTAACGGCGGTGGGGCTCGTGTTTTCGACCATGTTTATTGAGACCGCGGTGAAGCTGACGACGAGCAACCGAAGTGCCGCGGAGGATTCTCAGAAAATTCAGGCTGCAATGAATCGTCTCGTTAAGGAGTTGAGTTTCACGAGCATGGATACGGTGGTCATCTCGGGAGATGGCCGCGAAATTCAATGGATCTCGAATCATCCTGACCGCTTGGGGGAGGCTTGTTCTGTCTCATGGGATGGGGGTTCTGAGTCTGATCTCACGATAAAAACCGGGAATGCTCCGGCGACTCCGCTGCTTGATAAGGTCGGGCTTTTCACGGTTTCTTCGACCGTGAAATCGATCTCTTTTACGGTCGCCTCGTCCAGAAGTCTGGGGGTGAGTCACGAGAGTACGGTTCATCCGCGCTAGGGTAAAAAGGTCCTTTAGACGCCCAAGGGAGAGTTTTGTTCAAAAAAAATTCCTCTTTTTTCTAAAAAAACTTGAAGTCAATAGCGGGTTAATGTTAATACTTGTTTGAAATAAGTGAATTAACTCTCTATTCTCCCATGAAAATACTAAATATTTCCACTTCAGATTCAGGTTTCCGGATTCAAAAGGGCGCCGCTTTGGTCAGCATGATTGGTGTCATTGTCGTCATGGGGGTGGTTGGAACTTCCGTGGTTTCTATGACTCGTAGTTCAGAGCATAGTCATCTCACTGCGAATGCGGGATCCCGCGCGCACTTTTTGGCGGAGTCGGGGCTGGAATTTGCTCAAACAATCTATGATCAAGAGGGCTGGCTGCATGGGCGCGAACGGACCCTGGCGCTACAAGGCGGAGGACAGGTAGACGTGATTCGTCTTGAAGATACCTTTTGGGCGAACGCTCTTATTGATGCTGGGACGGTGAAGGAAGGTCGGGCGCTTCTGCCCAAAGAGGTGAGGCTGAGCGAGGAATCAGACGTAAATCCGCCAAGCGAGAATCCATCCATGAGTGATTATGTGATCTTTGGAGATGAGTCCTTTGAGCTCAAGAATCAGTTATTGGTGGTGGGTGACGTTGGGATGATCAACCGGAATATCGATATGAAGGGAGAGTTAGAAGGTAATCTATTGGGACATGATATTGATTTTACAGCGCACGGAGATGTGGCGGTTGAAACCTATGCTTGTGTTGATGTAAATGTTTATGCTTCCGGGTTTGTGGACATTCACGTGGGTGAGGTGGAGGGGGATGTGCATTCGGAGGAGGGGGTCATGCTGCGGAGTTCAAATGCTACGGTTGCTGGCTGGGTTTTTTCTAAGGGAGATGTCACCTTAGGGGGAGGCTCCCAGGTGAGAGGTCATGTTCACTCGACGTCGGGGGATGTGAACCTTGGCGCAAGTGTCAATATTGGGACGCCTGCCGAGCCGGTCGAAGTCCGTGCAAGCGGCGATGTCATCTTGAGCGGTTCTGCGAAAATCTACGGGAAAGTCTATGCGGGAGGCTCCATCACTGGTGCTTCTGGGATCGTAGGTGATGCTTATGCTGGCGGCGCGATTTCTGGCGCAGCGAGTGGGCAAACGACGGCCAATGCCGCGAGTTTTCTTAAATTACCCATTGCTCCTGACTTGCGGAAGCTTGATGGCCTCACGCTTCCGCCCCCGGCTAACTTCTGGGCGTATGGATATGATGTCACAATCCAAAGAGCGAGCGCCGTTACGGTAGCGCCTGGCACCTATAGCAATCTTTATACTCCTCGTAATGCAAGGGGGGCCTGCCTATACCTTAGGGCGGGGGCTTCCGATCACGGGAACTACTATTTCAATAGTGTCACGATGGGAAATAACATGAACCTATTTTTCGACCTTTCTGGAAGTCATGACATCCGGATCTTCGTGAAAAACAACATTGAGGTGGCGAGCGATATGAACACCTATGTTTCGACCGATGGATATTATTACTACCCTATTAATCATCCTTTTGTGAATCCGGAGCTTGCGAAGCGGATCTATTGGGAGACTCATTGTGATTTCTTGATCCAGAGGAATCGCTGGTTTGGAACTGTTTACACGCCTTACGGAATTATTGACGTCGATAGCGGTAGTCATTTGACGGGGTCTTACTACAGCGGCGGGGGGCACAACCTGAAGGGTGGAACGGTCAAATATCAGCGCTCAAATTACCTCTCAGGGGAGCCGACTGAATCGTTCTCGTTCTTTGGTTCTTTCTAGGTCTCCGCAGAGAGCAGGGGGGGCTTTAAAAGTCCTCCTCATTGTATTTCAGCTTCCTAAGAATCTTATTTTCTTAAAGGTCCCTCTTCGATAGGGTCTGGGAAGCATGAATGAACATCCTGAGCTGCTTGTATGGCCGATGATGGCGTTTCTCTTTGGGGCGACGATTGGGTCCTTCCTGAATGTGGTGATTTATCGAGTTCCGCTCGGACTGGGGGTGTCTGACCCGAAGCGCTCGTTTTGTCCTCATTGTAAGAACGATATTCCGTGGTACCGGAATCTTCCGATCCTGACTTGGTTGATTCAGCGTGGGAAATGTGCCGAGTGCGCGGCGCCCATCGCCTTTCGCTATGTCTTCGTGGAGTTAGTGACGGGCTTGCTTTTTGTGGCGGCCTGGAAGACTTTGCCGACTCCTTATCCTGCGGTCTTTTTTTTAATGGCTCTTTGTGTGTTGTTGGTCGTGATCTCATTCATTGATACGGAACATATGATCATTCCGATGAACTTCGTTTATGCGGGCGTAGTGATCGCCTTGATTGGCGGGGTGGTGGCTCCGTCTCTGGTCTTTCTGGGGAGTGCAGAGGCCTCAGATCTTTCCGTGCCGAGCTGGGCGGGTGGAGGTCAGGCTGTGCTTGGGCTCTTGCTGGGTTGGCTTGGTTTAGGGGCGGTGGTCTTGATTGGGAAATTTTTTTATGGGGAACGGCGAATGGAGTTCGAGGATGAGGGAGAGGTCTGGAATTTGAGGGAGCCGCAAAGTGAGACTGAGGAATTACGCTTTGTGCTGGGAGATGAGGAGACGGATTGGAGTGATATTTTTCATCGGAAAAAAGACCGGATCGAACTGGATGTCCGGGAGCTTCTCTTAGATGGCGAGAGAGTGGAGGCGAAGCGGGTGGTGGTGCTTGATGACCGGATCGTGCTGGATGATTCTGAAGTCCGCATGATCAGGGAGATTCAGAGTGTGGAGGGAAGGGCGGAGCGGGTCGTCATTCCGCGAGAGGTGATGGGTGGGGGTGATCCACCACTCCTTGGGATGATTGGAGCCTTTTTAGGTTGGCAGGCTGTTCTCTTCAGCCTTTTCTCGGCTGGAGTTTATACTTTGCTGGCTGCTTTTTTAGGGCGCGTGGGGTTTGGGCGCCCGCTGCCTTTTGGGCCATTTTTGGCTCTGGGAGGCTTAAGCTGGGTGTTCGGTGGCTGGAAGCTCTGGGAGATGTATTTGGCCTACGCGGGTCTGCGCTAGTTTCTCTGCCGGGCGACGGGCTTGGTCTTATTGCTGGTTCGCTCGGAACCGGTAGTAGACTGTTCCTTGAGTAGAGTCATCCATGACGGTGGTGGTCTCACTGGGGGTCGAGCTGCTAAAGAGGGTGGTCCAGGTTCTGAGGTCAGAGGAGCGCTCGATGATCCAGACGGCTTCGCCGAGGGCATCTGGATTTGCTGAGAAAGAGAGGCTAATGTCACCATCATTCGGGCGACTGATTTTTAGGTTATTTGGATGGCCAGGATCAGGGACCAAGGGATCCGTCCCGAGCGCGAATTCCACTCCGAAGGGGGTTCCATCGCCGTCGGTATCGATGTTCCAAAAGAGAGTGAGCATATCATCTCCTTGCGATTCTACGGCGCCGATGTCTGGGCTGCCGTCGCTGATGGCAGATCCGCGCTGGTCGTGCGTGCGGGTCGAGCTGGGAGCGGCGTCGATTGCGGGGGAGCCGGCGAGAGGAATCATGGTTCTGGTGAGGCCGCCATAGTCACCGAGGGGAGCGAGGCCTAGGTCAGCTCCGTCAATCAGGGTGAGTTCGGGAGAGTCCGAGCTGATATTGGTGTCAGCGGTGCTGGAGATGAGGTTTTGTCCCACCGCGGTGGTGATCGCCCCGGTTTCTTCGTCAGTTTCTCGAAGATCTGGCCCAAGAGGGGCGCTGTTATTGGCGAGAATGGAGTGAGTGAGAAGGAGGGTGGAGGTTCCCTCGTCAAAGCCATCACTGTAGATCGCGCCGCCTTCTGCGCTTGCGGAATTAGCGGTGATGGTGCTGTTGGTAATAGAGATGCTGGAGCTTCCGTTGCTGGAGCCGTCGTTATAAATGGCCCCGCCAAATGAGGCTGAAGAGTTATTGGTGAGGGTGCATGAGTTGAGGCTGAGTGAGGAGAGCCCTCCATCGAATCCGTCACAGTAAATGGCTCCGCCTTCTGATGAGGCGGTATTGCCGTCTAGGGTGCTAGCGTTGAGAATCAGGGTGGAATTTCCCTGATCGAAGCCATCGCTATAAATCGCTCCACCGAAGTTCGCGGTATTTTCGCTAAGGGTGCAATTGTTCAGAGTGAGAGATGCGTCTTGGGTGCTAGAGCCATCGCTATACACTGCGCCGCCAAAGAATGAGGCGGTATTGCCGCGAAAGGTGCAGGCATTCAGGGTTAGGGTGGAGCCATCATTGTAAATCGCACCACCCGCTGTTTCTGGGAAGTTGATCCCGCTGCTTTCCCCGCCAATGAAGGTGAGGCCAGTGAGCGAGACGCTGAGGCCGCTTTCAATTTGTAAGATGCGATGATTCGTCTCGGTTCCGTTTGCATCGAGGATAATGCCGTCATTGAGAGCGGAGGCATCGATCGTGAGGGATCGATCAATCAAGAGTTGCTCCCCGGCTGAGAGGACGATGGTTTTGCCGTTGAGGCTGGGATCGAAGATGATGCTGCGATCAGCGCTGGCGTGGATGAGGGCCTCTCGCAAAGAGACCTCGCCGCTGAGATCGCCATCATTCTCATCCTCGATGGTGGTGACGATGATGTTTTGCGCGTGCAGTAAGAGGCAGTGGGATGTGGCGAGAGCTGTGGTATAGAGAGCGTGCAGGGCTGATCTGTTTTTCATGATGATTTGCAGCGAAGAGAGTGAAGCAAAGCGGTTTCATCGAGGGATGAACTTACTTAAGATAGCTTAAGGGTTTAAGCTCAAGAAGTCGAGTTTGTTCCTTGGGAATTTCCTCTCCTAGTGGAGGTTTTTTTGCCAAATCTCATGACTCGCAGGACCGAGGAGCAGAGAGGGAGGAGGGTCGGCGAGGGAAGGTAAGGGTGATTTTTTGATGATGATGTTTTGATCAAAAAATGGTCGGGGCGACAGGATTCGAACCTGCGACCTCTTCACCCCCAGTGAAGCGCGCTACCAAGCTGCGCTACGCCCCGACACTCGCCTCTCGGCGGGCGCGTTTTGCCAGAGATGGCGATTTTGGCAAGAAGTTTTCCCTTTCTTTATAGGAATTAGGAGGAGGGATCGTTGATGGTTTGCATTTCTGAGAGAGTGGGGACATGGTTCTCAGCAAGGAATGCCAGCTGGGAAAAATAAATGGAGCTTGGATAAATGGAGCTTGGAAGAGCTTGTCGATTTTGAGGTGGCGGTGCAGCAATCACCTACGGTTGATCCAGAGATCGGTCGGCAGATTCGCAGTGAGTTGCGCGCGGGGGATTACACAGATCTTTCAAAACGCCGCTGGGGATTTCAGCAGTGGTTGCGCTCGAAGAAGAGGGGGAGTGGAGCGCGCGTCGTTGCGGTGACACGATTCGGCGCGTTGGCTCTTTTGCTGGGGACCTTCTTGCTGGGAGTGGGGGTGATTCGAGGTTTGGTGACTGAAGTTAAGGGGGTGGGGGCGCTCAATATTTGGGTGATGTTAGCGGGGACGATTGGGATTCAATGGGTCATTTTGATGGTCGGCTTGGTGACTTTTTTGTTAGCGCGTTATTGGATCGGCGGGATGGGCTGGCTGAAGGATGTGGTGTCATCTTTGGTTCGGCGCTTTGCGGGAAAAGTGAGCCCAGATACGTGGAAGTCTCTCATTCAAGGAAAAGGGCGGCAGCCCTCGGCACTGGGATGGCGTCTGACACGGATGCTTCAGGTGGGAGGCGTGGGCTTTAACCTTGGACTCATAGCAGGGCTGTTTGGGCTCCTTTGGTTTACGGAAATCAACTTTTATTGGGAGTCGAGCTTATCACAATTTGGAGGTGAGAGCTTGGGGAGGGTGACACGTTTCTTGGCGGCGGTTTGGGGTGGAAGCGGGCTTACGGATGATCAGATTACGGGGTTGAAAGATGTCTCCGGAGAGACTGGTGATGAGAATTGGACGGCATTTTTTCATTTCATCTTCGTGGCTCTTTTAGTGTGGGGCTTGCTCCCTCGTCTCTTGCTATGGGGCTTGGCGATTTGGAAAGAGCGGGGGGTTTTAAAGGGGCTGGAATTTCAGGATTTGGAGCATCGGAAGCTGTGGCGTGAATTGAGCCGCGTGGAGCGCGCGGTGAGTATGGAGGGGATGAAGGATGGAGTGGTGCTTCTAGATGTGGGGGGGCTGAGTGTTGATGTGGCTGAGCTGAGGCCGTTTTTGTTGCAGAGTTTGCGCGTGAACCCAGAGAAGTCATTTTCGGTCGGGGTGCTCGATGCGGGGGAGGAGCGTGAAGCGTGGGAGGCGATGAAAGCCGCACCGTGTGGCGTGGTGATGTTGGTAGAGGGATGGAGTCTTTCGCCAAAGCAAATGATCGCTTTGATCGAGAGGATTCGCCGGGAAGCAGGTGAAGAGACTGTTCTGCGGGTCTTGGTTTTAGGTGATGGAGTGGCGGCACCTGACGAGGGTGACTTTGCCACTTGGCAGGAATTTATCGATGGGCTGCGCGATCCGCGGCTGGAATGTGTTGCGTATAAAGGATGAACGAATGGGTTACAGATGCGCCGACCTTTGCGGTCGTCGGAAAGATTAATATGGGGAAATCATCCGTGCTCTCCACTCTTTTAGAGATTGATGATGATCGCTTGATTCGGGTGAGTAACACGCCGGGAGAGACGACGCAGTGCCAGGCGCTGCCCTTGATTTTTGATGATCGAGAGATGATCCGCTTTGTTGATACGCCGGGTTTTTCCCGAGCGCTGGAAGCGATGCGGACGATTCAGGAGATGCATGGCGATGGCACGCCAAATCTGGAGAGTGTGAAGCGCTTTGTCGCTGATCAGCTGGAGAAAGGGGAATTTGAGGATGAGGCGCGGCTTTTGCAGCCTATTATCGAGGGGGCTGGGGTGCTTTACGTGATTGATCCCTCGAAGCCGCTGCGTGATGCCTTTGTCGCGGAGATGGAAATCCTTCGCTGGACTGGGACCCCGAGGATGGCATTGCTTAATGAGAGGGCAGAGCATCCAGAGCGGACCAAGGAATGGCGTAGCCGCCTGGGGAGCTACTTTAATTTGGTGAGGACTTTCAATGCTCACCACGCTCGCTTCGAGGAACGCCGTAGCCTCTTGAAGTCACTTTTCGAGATCGACGAGTCCAATAAGGCGCGCATTGAGGAGACGATCCGTTTTATCGATGCGGAGTGGGAGCAACGGCGCGAGGAAAGCGGGGAAGTGATCATGGATTTCCTCGCAAAGGCCCTGAAGCATCGGGAAAGCCAGAAAATCGATGAGAAAGATGAGGAGTTGGAGCATCGCAAAGAGCGGGCGAAGGAAGGGCTGAAGAAGCGCTACTATGCCGCGATTGCTAGACTGGAGGAGAAAACCTACGGAAAGTTATTAAAGACTTACCGCCATCAACTTCTGAAGGTGGAAGTGGCGGAAGAAAAATTCCATGGAATCGATCTGAGCTCGGAAGAAACTTGGCAAAAATGGGGTCTTTCGAGACAGCAATTAGCGATTGCAGGCGGAATTGCGGGCGGGGCTGCGGGAGCGGCCGTCGATATCGGGAGTGCCGGACTCACTCACGGCTTGGGGACCTTATTTGGGGCCTTGACCGGGGCGAGCGGGGCTTTTTTCAAAGGCGACAGTCTCCCGGAGTTGAAGATTAGCGCGCAAGGAGTCAGTTTTGATGGCCAGAGCCATAAAGCGCTCGTGATGGGGCCGCCGGAAAGCGATAACTTTGCTTGGATTTTACTAGACCGCGTCTTGCATCATTATGAGGAAATCGTGACCCGTTCGCATGGTCGTCGTGATCAGGAGGTGATTGATGGGGAGGGAGATGGTTGGGTGCGGCACTTTTCCCGTGAGCGGCGCTCTCTCATCCAAAAGTGGATCATTTCTCAGCTCAAGGGCGCTGAGCGGAGCTTTCATCCGGAGGTTTTTCGTGAAATCGTCTCGATCCTTGAAGAGGTGGAGGCTGGCTAAAGGCTGGTCAGATTCAAATTAATAGCGTATTTATTCCCGCCTTGATGAATTTTTTCCGATGGCTCACGTCCAAGAATCTGATGGCGCCAGCTGGAGCCTCACCCGATGCTGGGGCAAGTGAGCAGGAAGTTCCTGACCATGAGTTAATTAAGGCATGTCAGAAGGGTGATACTCGAGCTTTCGAGTCGCTTGTGACCCGTCATCGTGGAAAGGTTTATGCAATGGTTCAGAATATGATCAAAAATGAGGCTGATGCTTGGGATTTGTCCCAAGAGGTCTTTTTGAAGGTTTGGAAAGCTCTTCCGAAGTTCGAAGCGCGGGCCAAATTTTCCACCTGGTTGTATCGGATTACCCATAATGTTGTCTATGATTGGCTGCGTAAGCGCAAGATCGATTCAGCCGGTGAGCTGGACGATGGCATTTTAAACCAATCTGACATAGCCGCAGGCTCGCGGACGAGCCCCTCGACGAGTGCTAGACCTGACCAGGCTCTCGCCAACTCCGAACTCGGGCAGCGGATTAATTCTGCCCTCGCAACTTTAAACGCGGAACATCGTGAAACGATCCTACTGAGAGAAGTCCAAGGCTTTGATTACAAGGAAATCGCGAAAGTGATGGACTGCTCTCTCGGGACCGTAATGAGCCGTCTCTACTACGCCCGCAAAAAACTCCAATCCCTACTAAGTGATGAAAAAAGAAACGACTGAGGAACTATTTATGAAATGGATCGATGGCGCGCTGTCTCCTGATGAGGAGAAGCAGCTGCAGGTCCTCATGGAGGGAGACTCTAATCTGGAGTCAGAACTCACGAGGATGAAGGCACTGAGCGAGAGCTTGCACGCTGAGATTCCGGCGAGCGTCGAGCCTCCTTATGGTGATTTTTTCAACAGCCAGCTCATGCGGAAAGTCGATCTTGAAATCAAGGCTCAACATCCGGCGAAGAAAGCAGAGCGTTGGTGGCAGTCACTGCGCTGGGCCTGGGCTCCCGCAGGGGCTCTGGCTCTAGTTCTCTCATTCTTTGCGGGGCACCGCATTTCCCGCACTTCTGACACTCAAGGGCTAGCTTCTTCTTCAAGGATGGAAA
The DNA here is from genome assembly GCA_937944055.1 of uncultured Verrucomicrobiales bacterium. Lineage (GTDB taxonomy): Bacteria > Verrucomicrobiota > Verrucomicrobiia > Verrucomicrobiales > Akkermansiaceae > SW10. The sequence goes on from CALDZJ010000035.1 coordinate 28,495, forward strand.
GCTCCATGGCCTCTCTCACAGAAGTCTACTTCGCAGGAGAGGCTCTCGAGGCAGAAGTGATCTCTGATTCAGAGGGTCAGGTCTCCGCGATCGTCGTGAACGGCCTCTCCGCGATTCGGGATGATATCGACTTCGTGACTGTTTCGACAGAAGCGAATCTCCCAAGCACCTACCGCAATTTTGAAGCCCGTCGCTTCCAGTAATTAAGAATCCAGTAATTCGGAATTCAGTAATTTAGAAATATGAAGCTCATTCTCCACCTTTTCATTGCCTTCTTTCTGGGGTCCAGCCTTCTTGCTGAGGATCCCGGAATGGAGCCGATCGGCTCCTTGAGTGTGAAGCTCATTTTCGCGACAGATGCAGATCCGAGCGTGGCAGGGAACTTGGCGAGAGATGTTCCTTCTGGCGACGTCCAGCAATTACAGTCAATCAAAGAACTGAAATTTACGGATTACCGCCTCCTCGGGACTGATACTCCTGACATCTTGAAAGGCTATGAAAGCTGGGCCACCCCTTTGCGCCCCTCGAAGGAAATTCTCGTTAGTTTTCAGCCGACGAAGAGAACGGAGGCAGATCAGGTGCAAATGGTTCTGGAATATTGGCAAAGCAAGCGTAAGATCTTCAGCACAAATCCCTTATTAACCAAAGGGAAAACTCTCTACCTACTCGGCCCCGAGTGGCGTAAGGGACGGCTTATTCTGGCCGTGCGAATCGAAGATCTTAAGTAATGTTGAAACGCCTCATCCTTCCTCTCTTAGTGCTCTGCGCTGGGCCGTCAGTCACCTCGGCCGAGATGGTTTTTGAGTCGCAGCTTATTGAGATTCAGGTCGGGTATGATGAAAACGTCGTCACGGGAGAATTTCCTTTCGAGATTAAAGACAGTGAAGAGACGATTCTTTCGTTCGATGCTCTCTGCACCTGCCTCGCTGCGAGAGTGGAGCCCCTCATGCCAGATCGCTCCGCAAAACTTCATTGGAAGCCTGGTGAAAAGGGCTTGATCAAGGCCCGCTTCGACACCTCGAAATTTGTCGGAACGGTGGATAAAGCGATCGAGCTGAAATTGAAAGGACGCGAGCCCATTCACTTGACGGTCCGAGTGCACATTCCTCAGCTCATCGAGCTGGAGCCCAATACCCTAAAGTGGGAAAAGGGAGGAGTCACCGATGAAAAACTGGTCAGAATTAAGATCAAGCATAGCGAGCCGATCCGGATCATTTCACACTCCGCAACGAATGATCAGACCTATCCTTACAAGCTCAAGACGATCAAAGAAGGTTGGGAATATGAGCTGCGGGTTCAGCCGACCAGCAGCGCTAGCTCAGGGATGGGGATGATTTCACTGCGAACCGATTGTAAGGTCCCTAAATTTAAACGAGCGGTCGTTTATGTCACGACAAGGCCAGCCCGCAAGGAGCGCTCGCAACCTGCTCCGGCAAAATGAAGAAACTGCTGCGTTCTTCCCTCTGTCTCGTCGGATTAAGCGCTCTGATGTCCTTCGCAACTTGGCAAATCATCGGGCCACCGGACCGCTCAGTGGAATGTGATCCCGCGGATTTACCAGAGCACTTTGTCTGTCTTTCCACGGTGGAAAAGTGGCCTCAGGAATCAATCTTATGGGTCGATGCGCGGCCGCGGGCGGACTGGGAAAGAAATGGTCTTGAAGGGGCCGTTCTTCTCAATGATCAAGAAGAGTGGTTCGATCTAGAGCCTGAATTCATGATGCAAATGTTAGTAGAAACGAGAGCAAAAGTCGTCGTTTACTGTAATCAATCTGGCTGTGGTTCTTCTAAATACGTTGCCGCTCAATTAAGAGAGCGGCATGCCGAAACTCTAGGATTTGAAGTCTTCGTCCTTGAAGGTGGCGTGAAGGCTTTAAAGGCGGCCCAAGCGGGGGGAGTGACGCCGGTGCTTAGAGAGTCCAATTAATGGCCTCGATGCGGATGACCTGAAGATAAGGTTTCTCAGGATCAGACTCAGTGTCCCAAGCCACGCTCACAGTGGCCGGTATTTTCCGACGGCTTTTTGACTTTTTTGAGAGCTCTTTAAAGGCTTGTGATTCCTTGCTCAGATAGCCCGTGGCGATTGGCTTGGCTGATGCCGAGATGAAGGTGTAAAAGGTCACCTTAGCCATCGAGGAAGCCTTCGGAATGTCATCGAAGCAAAAGGCTGAAAATTCAACAATGCTATTAAAAGTCCCTGTGCCTGATTTCTTTTTCTCGTAGAAGTCGCGGATCGGCTCCTCGTAAAGATCGAGAAAAGGATCAGTATGAATCTTCGGCGAGTCTTCTTCCGAGTAGGTGATGGTGCGAATTAGGACAATCTTAGATCGCTCTTGATCCGCTTGGTCGAAGGCAACCGAAAAAAAAACCTCGAATGAGCGATCTTCCTCTCGCTCTCTGGTAGTGAGAAGTTCCGGGACGAAGGACTTCGGGAAAGGTTTGCCAAGGCTTGATGCGGCGAGTTCCTCGTCTTCGCGTTCACTTTTGGTGATGAGAGGCTTGCGTTCGGCAAAAGTCTGAGCGACGAGGAATCTCTGTAAAACGACCTCTGCTTCCTTGATGGCGGCCGTTCGCTTCTCAACTGAATCTGCTACGAAACTTGCCCCTGGAGAGGCTGCCTTAGAGGCCAAATCTGGAAGCTCTCCACCCACTTCTCCGGATTTCTTGAGATCCTGTGGATCATGTTCCAGGTTTTTTGGTGGAGTTGGCTCCAGCAAAATGGGCTCCTCGACGGGATCAGTCGATGGAGCAAGTGCTTGATCTGGATTGGCGAGTGAGGCGTCCGAAGGCGCAGGGGAGGCAGGGGAGGGTGTCACTTCTTGGAAAGAGGGAGCGGCCTTAGATTCCTCGGATTGGGTCTGGGTGACAGGAGTCTGTTCCTCGGTTTTGGGGCTGTCTTTCCCGAAGCTGAGAAGGCCCATGAGATCTAGAATGAGGTAGACCACGGCAGCCGCGAGGATGAGAAAAAGGGCCGGGAAAAGAATGCTCGGCCAGATTTTTCTGCGCGAAGAAGAGTGCTGCTGAACCGGCGCGGCGGAAGGTGCTACCATTTCTGCTGCGGCCTGTGGCGGTGACTGAGCTGGACTTGGTGCTTTGGAAGGGATGGGCTCCCGTCCAGCGAGTTGCTCAGGAATCTCGGCTGGAGCAGGCTGAGTTGGTGGAACAGGCTGGATTTGCTGCACGGGAGCGGCTGGCGTCTCCGCTGCGCTTGCTGGGAAGGCGGGGACTGGGTGAGGGGCTACGATCGCTGCCTGACAATGGGGACAAGGGCCTGTAATTCCGGCAAGTTGAGCAGGCACGGTTAAGCCTGTGTTGCAGTTCGGACAAGTGAACTCAATAGATTCTGTTTGTGACATTAGGGGTTTATCGGGGATTGTTAGAACAGCTTAGGAACTAGTAGAGAGGAAGTCAATCGACAAGCCGCATGCCTTACGAGTGTGCTGCGAAATCACGAATTTTGATATTTTTGAGGGAGTCTCTAATCTGCCAACGAATGACTGCTTCCTTGACTGATAAGCTCGAAGAATTCGTCAAGGGACTGGTTCAAAACGGCCGCGATTGCTCTGCGGGTGGCCTGATCCCGGGAAATTGGACAATTCAAAAAAAACGAGATTGGGTGTCACGAGAATACGTGACGTGCAGTGGCGCGCGCAGTGACTAAGCTTGAGGCATCGTGATTCGGAAATTTAGGGGGATTTTAAGTATTGGAGTGCTGCTTTGTGGCTTATTGGGGGCGAAGGAGAAGAATGTGCTCATTTTTTTTATTGATGATTTGCGGCCTGACTTAGGGTGTTATGGAGAGAAGGGGGTGAAGAGTCCTCATATTGATGCTTTAGCCTCTGAGGGGGTGCTATTCGAGCGGGCCTACTGTCAACAGGCGATCTGTGCGCCTTCTCGGATTAGCATGCTCTCGGGGCTCTATCCTGATACGAGTGGGATCGATGATTTGTGGACTCCGCTGCGTAAGGCTTTGCCGGAGGTGATAAGCCTACCGCGCTATTTTAAGGAACGGGGCTATGTTACGGCCTCATTTGGGAAGGTTTACCATCATCGGCGTGATGATAAGGAATACTGGACGGAGTATCCGCCGCGGCCGGGGAAATTATATGCTTCTGAGGAGGTCTTGGTATCGATGGAGCGGCGGAAGAAAGCGGCCCGCAAAAAGGGGCTTTCGCGTTTGGAAATCTCTGCGGCAAGTAAGGGCCCGGCGGTGGAAGTCGGTGAGGTGGATGATGAGGTCTATCAGGATGGGGCCGTGGCGGTGCAGGCGATCGAGTCGTTAAGGCGTCATCAGAAACAGGATGCGAAAAAGCCTTTCTTTATGTGTGTGGGATTTGCGAAGCCGCATTTGCCCTTCGCGGCGCCCAAGAGGTATTGGGATCTTTACGAGCCAAGCGATTTTTCAGTGCCACCGCGCGTCCTCCCTGAAGGAGCCCCGAAGATCGCTTTTACGAATTGGAATGAGCTGAGATCTTATCAGGGAGTCCCTGCGAAAGGGCCGCTGAGTGATGAACTCACGCGGGAACTTCAGCATGGTTATGCGGCCTGTGTTTCCTATGCGGATGCGCAGGTGGGGAGGGTGCTTGCAGAGCTAGATCAGCTTGGTCTGCGGGATGAGACGATCATTCTTCTCTGGGGTGATCATGGCTATAAATTAGGGGAGTATGGCCTGTGGTGTAAGCATACGAATTTGGAGTTAGATACGAGGGTTCCTTTTTTAGTGGCGGCACCGGGTTTCGAGAAGAGTCAGGGGAGGCGGACGCGGGCTCTTGTGGAAATGGTCGATGTGTTTCCCACTTTAGCAAAGCTGACGGGAGGCGCGCTGCCAGCGGCTTGTGAGGGCATGAGCCTGGAGCCGATCTTAGCTGATCCGGAGAAAAAGTTGCGGGACTTTGCGCTGAGTCGATATCCGCGAGGATCGCGGGTGGGTTATAGCATGCGGACGGAGCGCTGGCGCTACACCGAGTGGGTGGATGTGAAGGCTCAAAAAATCGTTTCTCGTGAACTTTACGATCATGGGGAGAGTCAAGTTGCGCTGCGTAATCTTGCGAAAGATGAGGTGCAGCGCGAACGGGTTGCGCAATTTTCGCGACAACTAAGCTCGCTCAAGCGGGTGGCGGAAAGTCAGATCAAAACCAAGAATAAAAAATGATGAGAGTGTGTCAAAAAAGGAAGTTGAAGGTGCTTATGACAAAGGGAGTAGCGCTGGCGCTTTTGATGTGTGGGGGAGTGGGGCGAGCCTATGGGGTAGAGGCGATTGAGCCACCGGCTGGAGGGATAGATCTTGTGGATTTTTCACAAGAGGGGGAGCTCCGAGTGCGGAAAAGGGCGGGTGAGTTACGCCGGCAATGGGTCGAGGTGAAGGGCATGCCCTTTCAAGAGGCCCATCAGGTGGAGCTCCTGAAAGTGCCGAAGGAGTCCAAGGACTTACAGTTGGTGATGCCCTTTGAGAAGGGCTTTAAGAAAGGGGAGTCGATTTTACTTTCGTTTTGGGTCCGTCGGCCGAAATCAGCGGGGGAGCCAGGCCCTGCGAGTCTGTATGTGCAGGCCGGGCCGGGGAAGAAGCGCTTTGAGTTTAAGTTCTCGCCTTTCCGTAAGTGGGAGCAGCATGTGCGTGCTTTCAAGGCCGCCGCTGATTTTGATCTAAAAAAAGGGAATCTCAGCCTTCATCTGGGATCGGCTGAGCCGGTGATCGAGATCGCAGACTTACGCGTGATTAATTACGGGGCTGAAGTGAAAGTGGCAGATTTGCCAAAGTCAAAAGTGACCTACAAGGGACGTGATCCGAAGGCGGCGTGGCGGAAGGAAGCGCTGGCCCGGATTGAAGAAATCCGGAAAGCCGAGCTGGTGGTGAAAGTCTTAGATGCGGATGGTAAGCCCATCGAGAATGCTGAGGTGAAGGTAGAGATGAAGCGGCATGCGTTTCGATTTGGAAATACGGTGGATGCCCATCTTTTAGGGGCTGAGGAAAAAGACTTTCCTTATATGAAAACTCGGAATGGTGAGAAGTATCTCACCACTTGGGAGGAGGCGCAGAAATACCGCGAAATCGTGAAGAGATACTTTAATGCGGTGACCTTTGAGAGCGAGTTCCGCCCTCATGTGTGGAAGAAGCAGACGAGTGGAAGTGCTGCCGGAAAGAAAAAACTTAAGCTGCTCATGAACTCGGCAATTCCTTGGCTACTCGAGAATGATATTGGAGTCCGCGGGCATTACCTCTCTTGGGGGGCAATGGATTTTAATGCGATTGAGAAAGTCTATGTGGGGGATCCCAAAGCGCACCGCGCATGGTTGTGGAATCATATGGCGGATGTCTTAGCAAAGACCGATGGGGTGGTGACCGAGTGGGATACCATCAATCACATCGTGGCTTGGGGAAAGCACACCTATGAGAAAGAGTATGGAGGGATGGAGATTTTGGCAGAAATTATGGCGGAGGCGCGAAGGCTCGCTCCAAAAACGACTCATGCCATCAATGAGGGGAAGATCTTACCGGAAGGTTATAAAAGGGAGCCTTACAAGCGGGTGATCCGCTTCCTTAATGAACAGGGGCAGGCGCCGGATACGGTCGGGTTTATGGCTCATTTCGCCCTGACCTCACTCACTCCGCCGGAGGAGTTATTGGCGGTCTATGATGATTTTTCTAAGATTGCGCCGAATTTGCAGTTAAGTGAATTCGATGTGGAGGCCGGTGATGATGAACAATTGCAGGCAGACTACTATCGAGATGTTATGATTGCGACCTTTAGCCATCCGAACCTCAATGCGATCGTGCAGTGGGGTTTTTGGGAAAATGCTCATTGGAAGCCCCATGCGGCACTCTGGCGGAAGGATTGGACGTTGAAGCCAGCGGGGCAAGTCTTTGTGGACCTTGTGAGCAAGCAGTGGTGGACGGATGAGACGATCCAAAGTGATGCGCAAGGCAGGGGAGCTCTGCGTGGATACCTCGGAGACTATGAGGTGAGCTTGCGATATGACGGAAAAAAAGTGAGCGAAACGGTCCGCTTAAATCGTGCTGGAGCTGAGGTAATTCTCCGGCTAGAGTAGTGGGTAAGACTCGGGTATCGGCTTGTCACGATAATACGTGACAAGACAATTCCCGACAGCGTCCTTACCTTAGTAATGTAAAAACAGATTTAGGCTGTCCCCCTTCTCTTTAATATAAAACCGCACATTGTATGAAATTCCCGTTCTTTAAAACTATCGTTAGTCTTGCTGGGCTAGCCTCGCTCAGCTGCATGAGTGTATCGGCCCAGATTATTTACTCCGAAGATACTGACCTCTCGCTGAAGCTGAGCCGCACGGATAATGCGACGATCAGTAGTAATGGCCCTAATGAGACTGCTAATCCGGTTGGTAAAAGTGGTGCCGGAAGTGGCTTTGACCGCGCCGCAGTCTTCGTATTTCAAATTCCTGATTTAGGGGCTATGGATAACCCTTTCGGGTCAGCCTCGCTTGGGCTCTTTCTGTTTCAGGATACCGCAGATGCCGCAGTCAATGGCGATCTCTACGGTCTAGGACGCCGTGCTTCTTCAGAAGTGCTTCTTGATGATTATTATGGCCGGGAGGCCGCGGCTGATCCGACTGATGCGACTTTAATTCAGGATAATTTTTTAACGGCGGGAGGGTCTCCTGTGAATGCCCTGACAGCAACTTCATCTGAAGGTTCTCAGGCGCTCGCTGATTATCTGAACGCCCAATATGAGGGTGGGGCAGGGATCGGCCAGTATGTCTTTTTAAGGGTGAATACGGATGCTGATACGACGCGTCGATGGAACTTCACTTCTGTGAATGGTGCGAATGGTGATCTTTCAATGACTCCTCAATTGAGTTTCTTAGTGGCTAGTGATCCTGTCGATACGATTCAAGTCGAGACTGCCGCCGATGGTAGTGGAACTTTGATCGCCGATCAGACCTTGATCGCGGGTGAGTCTCTCACGGCTTATGCGATCGGTCGCAGTGCGGATGGGGCATTTATTGATAATGTGCCGGTCTCTTGGTCATTGGCTGGTGTTACGGGAGATGTCGTGGCTGGCGATCTTGCCGTGTCGCCGGATGGCTTGAGCGCGACTTTTCAGGCAGCTGCGCCTGGAGCGGGTGAGATTACGGTTCAAGGAAATGCCGCCACCTTAGTCGGCTCGGGAGTGATCACGGTCGAGCAAGGACCTGCCGTGGAAGTGACGGTGGAAACTGACGCAGACGGTTTCGGGGTTCCGCTTGAGGAGCGTTTCATCATCGTGGATCAGACCTTGAGTCTCTTTGCGATTAGCCGCGATGCAGGAGGGAATTTTATCGAGACGATACCAGCCACTTGGAGCTTGGTGGATGCCGAGGGAGATATTGTTGCGGGTGATTTGGTCCCTGCTGGGGATGGCTCAAATGCGGTCTTCACGGGTAACATGATGGGGACGACTCGTATCCGTGCTTCCGTGGCAGGTCTGGAGTCAGTTGATTCGGGCATTGTGACCGTTGCAGAGCTGGTCAACCGTTGGGATGACGGTGGCCGCTTTACTGACTTAGGCATCGCCGAAAACTGGTTCGCAGACACGGAGCCGCTCTTTGATAACACCACCGATCTGATCTTCCATAACTCGGTGACGAGCCGCCTGAATCCATATTTGGGGCAAGATCGCACCATTCGCTCACTTAACTATGATGCCGATGCTGACTTATTCTTCAATATTGGCCTCACCGTGAATGGGACGTCGGGTGCTGCGAGTTTAACCTTTGATACAGATTCCGAGACGGAGCCTGCGGAGATTAATATTGATGCCGATTCTACGGGCACTTTCCGCCTCGGGCGAGTGGTCGCACCTGACTTGAACGAGTATGGCTCGATCATTTTGGCTGACGATCTCTTGATCACTCACGATGGTTCCGGGACCTTGAACATTGATGGTGATATCACCGAGCTAGATGGCTCGCGCGGAGTGACGAAGGCTGGCTTCGGGACCGTTCTGATGACAGGGACGAATTCTTATACCGGTGATACTACCGTGACTGGGGGAGTGCTTTCTGTAAATGGGATGTCTCTCTCAGACAGCGGGGCACTGGTGATTGATGGCGGTATGGTTGAAGTGCAGGGCGATGAGATTGTCGCGGAGCTCTTCATCGGTGGAGTAAGATTGGCTCCGGGAGTTTACGGGAGCAGCTTCTCAGCAGCGCCGCTCGAGAATCAGGATGACATTAGCTTTACCGGAAACGGAACGATCACGGTCATGGCGCCGCCTTCTACCGGTGTTCCAGAGATCACCAACATCAGCTTCGATGGTCAGAATTTCACGCTTACGTGGACTTCGAGCCCGGGTGAAATTTTCAACTTATTCTACTCGCTAGACTTGGTTGATTTCAGCATGGGAGCTGAGTTTGGCATTGAGTTAGATGATGGAATTATCGCCGGTGATGGGAATAGCACGGAAGCGATCGTGCCGATGAGTTTCTTAGGCCCAGATGTCCGAAAGGCTTTCTTCCGAGTGGTCCGCGAATAATTTCAGAGTTTGATAAATCGCGCCGAGGTTTAAGATGCTAGGCTTGAGCTTCACACGCATTGATCAAATGAAATTTCCACTCGTTCATGGCCTATTGATAGCCCTGCCTCTCGTGAGTGAGGCAGGGTTACTTATTAATGAACTCTCAGCGGCTCACTCGGATCACCTTCTCGTCCGCGAAGCGGGGGAGTATCCTCGGGTGGGAAATACTCTTCCTTGGCGTCGTGCGGATTATGATGATTCGGGGTGGAGGTCTGGAGATGGGCCTTTTGGTTCGGGGGTTTCTGGTCTCGCGCTTGGTACGGATGTGACGGCGGAGGTGCAAGGGAGCACGCCCACGCTCTACCTGAGAAAGAGCTTCAACGTTTCGGCTGCTAGTGCGGCGAGTAATGCCACCTTACAGCTGGAAGTCAGTTATGATGATGGCTTCATCGCCTTTCTAAATGGAGTGGAGGTGGCTCGTCGGGGAATGGGCTTTGAGGGGATGTTCGCCTACCATGATCAAGTCGCTTATAGCACGCATAGTCCCTCGTCACCCATTACGCTGGATCTTGGGGTGGCGAGTTCCCTCTTGCAGAGTGGTGATAATTTGCTCTGCGTGCAGGTCCACAATCAAACGGCCTCGCGCTCTGGTGATCTCTATCTCGATGCGAATTTAAAGCTTTCGAGCGGTGCGACTCTCGTGACTGGTGACAGCGCTTGGAAATACTTCGCCGGGCGGGCGGCCCCTTCCGGAGGTTTGTTGGATTATGGCTTACTGGAGGCTGGGGTGAGTGAGGGGCCGGATGTGAGCTGGGGTGCCATCTCCTTTGATGACTCGACCTGGCTCACGGGGAACGGGCCGGTGGGCTTTGATGCGAGCAGCCCGGCCGATTACGTGTTAGGAACAGACCTCCTTTCTCAAATGAGAAACGTGACGCCCTCAGTCTATATTCGGCATAATTTTGAGGTCTCGCAGGCCGAGGCTGATTCAGCCTTTCCGCTCTCTCTGAAGGTCGACTTTGATGATGGCCTAATCGTTTATTTGAATGGATTTGAAATTTACCGCGATAATGTTGGGGCGGCCGGAGTGGTCACGGGGCATGGGGTGTCTGCCGATGGTAATCACCCCGCAAGTGGTGATAATGGGAGCACCCTTGATCGTTCCGTAAGACTCAACTTGGCGGCAGCTCGTGAGCTTTTAGTGGCTGGGGATAATGTCATCGGTATCCAATTGCATAATGCCTCAGCGGGAAGTTCTGACTTGATTGGAGAGGTCACGCTGGAGAGCACTGGAGCGAGCGCTCGGACCCTTGTTTCTCCGACTGATCCCTTGCGATATTTTGTGGGAGTTGAGGAGCCTGCTCCCTTTGTGGGGGAGGATGATTTAGGGCCGATTGAAGAGCCTCTGGACTCCGAGAATGACTGGATTGAAATTTATAATCCTGATGATTTTCCGGTTTCTTTATCTGGCTGGTTTTTGAGTGATGATCCCTCCGATGTCCAGAAATGGACCTTCCCGGCAGATGCCGTGATCCCAGCGCAGGCTTACTACGTTGTGATGGCAAGCGGGCTGAGTCTGAGTCCGAGCCGAGACGGGACGAGCTTTGCGCACAGTAATTTTAAGTTATCGGCGGGGGGTGATCATGTCATTTTGACGCGACCTGACGGGAGCGTGGTCGATCAATTAGAGTCCGAGTATCCGCCACAGACTTGGCGCTACACCTACGGAAGGCAGGCGGATGGAAGCTGGGGTTACTTATCACTGGGGACCCCGGGAGGGGCAAATATCGGACCAGCCCTCGAGGTGGCTCCCGCACTCCCGCAACCGAATCTCGCCGGAGGATTTTATGCCACGGGCCAAAGCATCTCACTCACATCGACTAGCCCCGGTGCGAGTATCCGCTTCACGACCGATGGGAGAGATCCCTTGGAAGGTGAACTCTACACGGGGCCGATTTTCATCAATGAGAATACCGTGATTCGGGCGAGGTCATTTGCGCCGGGTTCTATTCCCTCGGCGGTCATCACGCACACATATCTGATCAATCAGGGGGCCGCTTTTCAAAGTCTCCCCGCTATGATCCTGAGCGGTGATCCCGAGAAGACCTTTTATGGGCCGAATACGGCGGGAGGTCCGGAGAAGGGGGAGGGGATTTTTGCGATCAATGGAGGCAGCTACGCAAGTGGCAGCTGGAAGACCGAGGGCGAGAATCTCGCCTTTAACAATGCGGCAGGCAGCGGCCGCGCCAATGAAAAATACGGCGCGTTGGAGTATTTGCCCCTGAGCGGGGAGGCTCTTCGCAGCGAGCTGGGTATGCGAGTGGCCGGAAGTGGCCATACCCGCGTGAGATTAAGAATCACGGATTCGATGGAGGACCCCTTCACCTCAAATTCTACGTCATCGACGAAGTTTCAGAAGCCCTCGCTCAATATCTTCTTCCGTCCGGAGTTCGGGGATCGTCCGATCAATTACCCATTTTTCGGGAGTCAGACCGTGACGGAGTTCGATAGCCTGCGCGTCCGGGCTGGGAAGAACGATTGGTATAATCCCTTCATTAAAGATGAGCTAATGAGGCGTCTTTTTATCAATACCGGACAGATGGGGAGCTACGGAGCAATTCATACTCTCTGGATCAATGGGATCTATAAGGGCTATTATAATAGTGCGGAGCGGGTCCGCGAGGGCTTCATGCAATCGCACTATAATAGTAAGGCCGCTTGGGATGTGCAGCAGGTGAATTCTTTTTCGAGTGGTGATCCGATCAATTGGAATAAGATGATGACTTATCTGAGGACGGCGGATCTGACGACGGTGGAGGGCTATGCGGGGGTTCTTGATTACCTCGATGTCGATAACTACATCGACTATATTTTGGTCAATGCCTATGCCGCGATGGGAGACTGGCCTCATAATAATTGGATCGCGGCAAGGGAGCGGACTTCGCTCGGGCGTTGGCGATTTTATGTCTGGGATGCTGAGGGCTCGTTTGGGTTTTCAGGACGGAGCACCAGTACGAACACCTTCACGGAGCAGCTGACTTTGCCCAATAACCGCTTTTCCACGGGTGACGCTCGCACCACCAATACTCAATACATTCAAGCCATTTACACCTTACTTAAGGAGTCGCCAGAGTTCCGCTTACGCATGGCAGACCGAGCGCAGAAACATCTCTATCATGGTGGCGCTCTCGTGACCTCTCGCATTAGCGAGGTTTATAACGAGCTTCGGAATGAGGTCACTCCTTTGATCGAGGAGACGATCGGTGGTTCATTTCGCGATAATTTCTACACGTCTTGGATTGCTAATAATCGACGATTTGATGCGCTGTCAGGTCAGCTCGTCAGCGAGGGGGCTTGGCCCGCCGTGGAGGCTCCGACTTTCAGCCAGAATGGGGGAGAAATCACTCCCGGATTTCAGCTCAGTATGAGCCATCCTAATGTGGGAGGAATGATTTACTTCACGACTGATGGCTCTGATCCGCGCGAGCTTGGTGGAGCGATCGCGGGGCTGCCCTACGAGGAGCCGGTGACGCTGAATGATGATCACCGAGTGCGGGCCCGCGTTTTACAAGCTGGCACCTGGAGTCCGGAGCTGGATTTTGAATTTTCACTCCCTTTTGCCAATCCCACCTTCATGCCACTGGCGAGCGCCGATTGGACTGCTGATGATAATTGGTCTAGCGCTCCGGCGGCTTATCCGAATGGGAGCGGAGCCATCGCGGTCGTGCCGGGAGCTGCGGCGGCCTCGCGCAATGTCGAACTCCGCGCAGCGGTGAGCATCGGCACTCTCCAATTCGATCTCGCCAGCACCGATCAGCGTAGCCGTGTGCGCGATCGTGGCACCGGGAATACTCTCACTTTTTCTGATCCAGATGGGACGGCTGAAATCCAAGTGACGGGTGAGGCTGAAGGCTTTGCGGAGTTGGAAGTGGAAGCCGGGACGATCCTTGCCAGTGATTTAAGATTAGAAATTGAGAATCAAGCTGGCGACTCGGAGCATGGGGCCTTGAGATTACGAGGTGAGATCACTGGGCCGGGGGACTTGATCAAAGCTGGGCCGGGGATTGCCAGTCTCACAGGGAGCGGGAAAAGCTACACTGGGGCCAGCGTGATCGAGCAGGGGGTCTTGCGAGTCAGCGAGCCGGCGGCACCAGATGCGACGAGCTCGCTGGCGGTTCTCGCAGGGGGGCAGCTTCGACTCAGTTCGGGAAATGGCCTGGGAGAACCTGCGCGAGATTACGCTTTTGGAGGGCCTCTCAGCTTGTCTGGGAACGGACGTGGCCCTGAAATCGCCGATGCTGCGGGGAACGGAAAATCCGGAGCGCTACGTTACGAAGCGGGCAGCTCGCAAAATCACGCCATTATTTCTACGCCGGTCGTTCTGGCGGGAGCGGCGGGAATCCATGTGGAGGGATCGACGAATCTTTTGGAGCTAGCAATTGGGCTCACTGGGGACGGCCCCTTGAGAAAATCTGGGGGTGGGACTCTGCGATTAGCGGGTGATCAGAGTGGGCATTCTTATCCCATTTCGGTGGAGTCTGGGACGCTGGAGTTGCAGGGGACAGCCGCCTCGCCGATTCAGTTGAGTCCTAGCGCGGTTCTCAGCGGTTACGGCGAATCGGGAAGTATTAGCGGGGAGGGGAACATTACTTTGAATCAGCGCTTACTGCGTGCGCCCGCCTCGAATGCTAGCCATTATTCCTTTGTGTTTTCTGAGAATGGCTCGCCTGATTTGAGTCAAGCGAGCTTCTCCGGCAATGCGGCGATTTTGTTAGCAACAGTTCCCACCGGGGTTTTGCATCTCGATTTTTATCTCAGTGGATCAGCGCAGGCTAGTGAGGCGGTTTCACGAGGGGGCTTGATCGTTCCGGCCTCGCTTGATCTGGAAGCGGTGATTTCCTTGCCCCAAGTGAGAGTCTTCACCGCAGACCCCGCGGGGGAGCACGAGTTCGAAGGGCAAAACTGGCGAGCGGTGCAGGATTTTAACTTAGCAGTGGTGGAAATGAGCACGGAGGAGGCTGCTCCTTTTTCACAAGTCCGCCTGCTTGAACTCACCAATGAAGGAGAGACCTTTGCCTCCTTTGCAGCTTGGCAAGAAGCTCATTTTAGCCCAGCGGAATTGGCTGATCCAGAGGTCTCGGGCGCGGGTGCGAGTCCTTACGGGGATGGAATCGCGAATCTTCTTCGCTACGCCTTCGGAGTGCCAGAGGGTGATAGCCTAGCTGGCTATGAAGCCCGCCTTGTGCCTCGTGGCTCTCTTTCTCCTTCGTCGCCAGCTGCTTCCTCAGGGCTGGCTCTGAGTTTCCCTTATGATGCGAGGCGGAAGGGGATTTCGCTGAAGGTGGAGTCGAGTGACCTGCTGGATGATTGGTCAAATGCGGTCGTTCTTTTTGACTCCGATGAGGCTTCATCTGGGGATACGATCGCGAATGCACGTAACGGTCGGGTGCAGGTTAACGACCCTCGCGGGGAGGCGATCCGGAGGTTTTATCGAGTCCGAGTCACCGAAAACTAGTCAATTTTTTCTTGTCGATTATTTTTGTGACATGACAAAAAAGAAAGATGTGTGTAGTCTCAATCTTCGGGTGAATCATTCTTCTTTTCGTTTTCTAAATGGGATGAAGGGTTTACTTCCTTAAGTAAGGCTAGCGACTAAAGCATGAGAACTTTTTAAGATTCCTCAGAAAAAATAAGGGCTTTGTGGCTTGTTTGCGTGACGTGACATGAGACCTTCATTTCGCAAAGATGTTTGCACTGGGGTTTTCATCCACACGCACAACATCAACTCGAAAAAGACAAAATAATGACAACTACAACTAAAACATTTTCAGCAGTCATGGTTAGCGCCATGGCAGGATCGCTGAGTGCTTCCGGCGCGATTCTTGTCGCCGGCATAGATACATGGAGCAGCACGACTGCTCCTGCCGTGACGAATACGGCAGCGGGAATTACCGCGACCGCCACTGCTTCTACTTCATCTGGGGCTTGGTCGATCACGGATAACGTAACGGATCCCGGCCGTGGCTCAAGTGAAGATGGTACTTGGGGAACTTTCGACGGGAGTGGGACTGCTGCCAGCACCGTGACGAACCTCGGAGTAGAAAACTTTACCGTGACGAACGGGCGGCCCTCAGCTGAGGTCACTCTGACGATCGTAAACGGGGGAACTGATGATTTGAATTTGGCAGCCTTCCATTTAGATGTGGTTGCTTTCCGCCCAAACGCTCCTCGCACCTATGCTCTCAATGTCTTGGCGGGTAGTGACATCACGGTGGGTAATGTCTTCACCTCTCCTACGACAGCCATCACCCATCTCGGTGGGGGGCTGTCGGGTCATGATCAGCATGATGACATTGACCTCGATCTGAGCGCTCTTGCCGATAGCACTCTTTCTCCGGGAGAAACTGCAATTCTTCAGATTGCCTTCTCAGACGGAACGGGCTCCGGTGGAGGTCACCACCTCTTCCTCGATAACGTCGCTGTTTCTGGTGACTTCGTGACGGTTCCTGAGCCTTCTTCAGCAATTTTGCTGAGTTTGAGTGGACTGGCTCTTCTTGGCCGCCGTCGTCGATAGAGTATTATTGTGACCATCGTAGTGACGATGGTAACTCGTGGGGGGCGTTGCAACAGCAACGCCCCCTCATGGGTTTGATCTGTCTGGCGGATCTGACCAAAAATCCATGTTGGGAGAAACTTAGAATGATCACGGCCTGAGATCGCAAAGCTTGTGACACTCATCATGTCCAATCGGCAAGAGTTGGCAGCGCAGATTTTAGAGGAGGTCTGTTTGAGCAATTACCATTCAGTGAGCCCAGCGAAGGGGAGAAGGTGTAAACTGAATTGAGCTGCCCACTTCTTTCAGGAAACTGGTTTCATTGATGAAGATTTTTACGAGGATTAGATAGTAAATCGGGGTTAGTTTTACAGAGAAAAAGAGTAGCCTCATAAGGTGCTTACAGTAAGCGTGATACAGGCTGGACTTCTTGAGAAGAGCTGTTTAATCTTAGGATCCTCGAGGGGAGTAGAACTGGCTCATCGAGAGTTATAAAAGATGAAAGCAGAAATTTCAGCATTAGCCTTAATTTCAGCAAGCTTACAGAGTGCTTCAGCAGCTACTCTTATTGCGGGGATTGATGCATGGGATAGCGTCTCTGCTCCAACCGTAACTCACACCCTAGCAGGGATCACGGCAACGGCGACTGCTTCTGCCTCTACCGGATCTTGGTCTAATGATGATCGACCTTCAGATTTAGGCCGGGGCTCTAGCGGAGACGGCACTTGGGGGAATTTTGATGGGAACGGAGTTGCCGCAAGTACGGTCACAAGCCTGGGTGTTGCAAGCTTCACGGTAACGAAAGGGCGCCCGTCCGCTGAGGTGACTCTTACAATCGTCAATAACGGGACGGGTGATTTGGATTTAGCAGCCTTCCACCTCGATGTCGTCGGCCTGCGCCCGAATGCCCCTCGGACTTACGCTCTAAACGTCTTGTCAGGAAGTGATATCACCGTGGGGAATGTTGTAACTTCGCCTACGGGTGCCATCACGAGTCTCGGTGGGAGGTTGTCAGGGCATGACCAGCATGACGATATCGATATCGATCTGACTGGTCTTGCTGACCATACCCTTGCGGTGGGTGAAACCGCGATCATTCAGATCGTCTTTTCAGACGGGACTGGTTCAGGTGGAAATCACGATCTCTTCCTCGACAACCTCGCTGTTTCTGGCGCGTTCATGAATGTCCCAGAACCTTCTTCAATGATCTTACTCTGCTTGGCTGGATTTGCGCTTCTTGGTCGCCGCTTTCGATCGGGGCTTTGAATTAAACGATGTTCACGAAATTTAGGTTTGAGGGCATGCTGAAAAGTGTGTTCTCCTTTTCGGGTTTTCGCTCCGAAAAGAAATATCCCATTCAGAACTATGAAACATTTTGTCATCGCGTCTCTCTGTTTGTGCGGAGGCTTACTCGCCCAGATTTATCAGGAAAGTGGCGGCTTGGTCGTGATGGAGGTTGAGGAGACGGCCTCGCCCTTAGGTCAGTGGGAGCGGCAAAGTGTTCTGCCGGGATATTCTGGGGCTGGGTATTTGCAGTTTTTAGGAAACAACTTCGAGAATGGACCGGCGGCGTCTCCTTTAGAATTTCAATTTCAGATTCAGCAGAGTGGCCTTTACGCCCTGCATCTGCATTGCGCCAAGGAGACGCATGAGGGGCGCAATGATGTTGCTAATGACTGCTATGTGCGGGTGGAGGGCGATTATCAAGCAGGCCCGGGTCCACATGAGGGGCACGGGGATCATGCATCGCTCGCCTTACTGCGAGCTGATACTAAGTATTTCGGTGGCGCTACGGATGCTTGGAAATGGGAGAATGGGGAAGATAGCTCCGGAGGTGCGGGAAACCTCGATCCTGGTGGGCACCAGAATAAGAGAAAGGCCGTTTATGATTTTAAGGCAGGGGAAACTTATAAGTTGATTATTTCAGGGCGGTCTCAGTTTTTCCGCCTCAATCGGATTGTGTTCCGCCATCGCGGGACGCTCGCCAGTCTGGCGCAGGATCTTGAGACGCCGCAGTCAGCATTGTTTTCGGCGGGGAATCGCATCCGTTATGAGGCCCTCAGTGATTTTCCTGAGATTGAAGGGGGGGAGGTTCCGTATTACCGAGATCGTGGCAATGGGGCGCTGGCAATAGCGGCAAATGTCATCGCGAATCGTAGTGGCTTTGCGAGAGCAGAGAGGGCCTTCGATGGTCCTGCTGGGACTTATCGTGTGACTCTGACGACCATGACCGAGGAGGATGGTGAATCGATCTACCGTCTCTTGGTCAATGGCGAGATTGTGGCCACTTATCGTAATCCTTCTGTCTATGATCCGCCGGATTCTCCGCTCGATCTCTCTCCAAATACCCACATTTGGGAGGGGATCAGGGTTCCAAGTGGCGCGAGCATTGCAATCGAGTCGAACGCCGATACGAACGGGGAGATTCCGGAGGGTGATGGGGGTGGAACGGCTTGGGCACGCGGGCGCTGGACTCAAATTGAGTTTGCTAATTCTGCGGCCACGGAGGGCGGGGTGGTTAATCCTCCACCTGGCAGGCTGGCGATCGTGTCGGATGGAAACTCGCCGGACCCTGATGATATTGGCGCGAAGGCTGTGATGTTTGGGATCCTAAATGGAGCCGGTTTGCAGGATCGCCTCGTGCATCTCTCCCATTCTTGTGACCTTGATCCTTTTTCGAATCCGGGGAGCCAGACGATCGATGCGGCAAATGAACTGCGGCGTCAGGAGAAATTGCACGAGCTGACGGGCGAGGGAATCGCCTTCTACGGGCCCTTCCCGAATTTGAAGGCTTTTTATAATTGCCGGACTGATCAAGAGGCGGCGATCAATGATTTACGCGACGCGATTAATGCCTCCTCGGCGAGTGATCCGCTATGGATTGTGGAGGGGGGAGAGCCGGATCTTATCGGGTATGCGTTGGAGGCGGCTATCGCCATGAAGCGGCAATTCGTAAACCTCATTTCTCACCATCCGGCGAATGATAATAGTGGTGATTTTTTCACTTGGCAGGAGATTTTAGACTACGGGGTTACGGAGCATCAAATCGGGGATCAGAATGTCGGCTTGCAGGTCCTGATTAGCAGTGGGCTTTGGGACTGGGCCGAGAATCATCCTCAAGCGGAGATTGCGTGGATTTGGGATCAGCTCAAATATGCCGAGCAGGATGGCGTGGTGAGATTCCAGACGAACAAGTTCGATTGCTCAGATGCGGGGATGGTTTATTGGTGGTTAAATGGAGCGAGCAATGGGGGGAATCGTCACGCCACTCCGGTCGAAATGAGAGCTCTCTTAGAAGATGGCCGTCCGCGCCTTGCAGAGCTGATGCTCGGGGAGCTGTCCGATGCCAGCGTGAAGGAGGATGAGAGTCCCGTGGATCAGCAAAAAGAAACGACCTTGCTGGGAGCGGGGGGGCGTGATCCTTGGGTCGATCGAGCCACCGTCTTCGTTTTCAGATTACCGGATCTCGGTGAGGTGGAGCAGCCTTTTGCGAGCAGTTCCTTCATCTTCGATTACGCTGCGAAGCAGGGGGACTTGAAAACTAATGATCTCTATGGTCTGGGGCGGCGGGCTTCTGCTGAGGTCTTGGGGAGTGACTACTATGGCCAGACTGAGGTGCTGGATTCTTCTGATGCGAGTCGGCTGCAGGAGGGGATCTTGACCAATGCCACCCCTCTGGGCCTCGTGCAGACCTCGGGCGCAGGGAGTGCGGCGCTCCGCGATTATCTGAACCTGCAATATGATTCAGGAAAAGGAATGGGTGAATACGTCTTCCTGCGTTTGAATACCTCGCAGGCGAAGAGTGGGATTCACCGAGCGAGTTTGACGATGACGGAGGGTGCACAGGCGAGCCCGCTCGATACCCGGCCGCGCATCTCTTATACGAGGAAGCTTCCGGCGGAAGAAAACGGACCGGTGGCGCATTGGAAGCTCGATGAGGGGAGCGGGACGCTCGTGCGGGATGCCTCTGGGAATGGTCACCAAGGAACTCTCCTTAATGGGGTGAACTGGGAGAGCGATGAGACCCGCCCCACTTATGTGTCCTTTGACGGCACGGATGACCGGATCCGCACCCTCTTCTCCTATGCGCTCACGGCTGAGAGTGACTTCACCTGGGCTTGGTGGGCGAAGCCGGCTGCGGAGACTTTTCCCGGCTCGATCATGCTGGGAAATCGCTTTCCGCAGGGTGCGCCGGGAGAGACGTTCGAGTTTCTCAAATTCACCCCCGGAGGAGCTCAATTTTCAAATACCGATGAGGTTGCGGCGATTGAGCGCTACTCCTATGCGGCGCCGGTCGCGGGAGCATGGCATCACTACGCGATGGTGAAGCGTGGCACGAGCTATCAATGGTATGTTGATGGGGTGGCGCAGGGAGCAGCGCGGCGGATTTTATATGATGAGTCAGTGCCGATTCCGTTTTTGATCGGCGGGGATGATGATGGAAGTGGCTCTAAGGTGAATGAACACTTTGAAGGGGGGATTGATGATGTTGTGCTTTATTCGCGGGCTCTCTCGGAGAAGGCGGTGCAAGGGCTGCGGGAGGGGGAATATCACCCAGAGGAGCTAACGCAACTCGAGACGTGGAGGGAGCGTTACTTTGGCTCAAGTGAGAATCAGGGAATGGCGGCGGACTCTGCTGATGCGGATGGAGATGGCGAGACGAACCTGCTGGAATTTGCCACGGGGCAGGATCCGATGGGTCAGTCGCAAACGAGGACTCCGATGAAGTTGCGGGATGGTGAATTGGAATTCCGTTACTCGCGGAGCAAGGCTGCGGTGGCGGATGGGGTGAGCTTTTTAGTGGAGTGGAGTGGCTCGCTTCTGGATCACTCGTGGACTGCTCTGGGAGTTCTTGAGACTTTGGAGTCAGAGGACCAAGAGCTAGAACACATCTTGGCGACTCTTCCGCGAGGTGAAGAGGAAAAACGCTTCGTCCATTTGCGGGTGCAGAACTAAGGCAAGCTGTCCCTTAAAGATGGGACATGGGGGATCATCGACAAGAGGCTCTATTCAGTCTTAAACTTAGAGTGATGGGGCGGAGTTATTCATTCATTTATCCTTGGCTGGTGAGCCTCGCGGTGGGCTTGCTGGGCGCTCGCGCGATGGCCCTTCCCGTGATCAATGAAATCATGGCGAATAACCAGAGCACCTTAGCTGATCCGCAGGGTGACTTTGATGACTGGGTGGAAATCTATAACCCGAGTGCGGAGCCGCTAGATCTGGGCGGATATTACTTCAGCGATGATCCAGAGGATCTTACAAAATGGCAAATCCCGCGAAATGCCGGAGTGGTGATCGCGGCCGGAGGATACGGTGGGCTTTGGCTAGATCATGAGAGTGAGGATGGGCCAGATCATGTGGGATTGCGTCTCGCAGCGGAGGGGGATGAACTCATCCTGACGGCTCCAGATGGCTCAAGCGTGCTGGACCGAGTGAGCCTCCCGCCGCAGCATCCGGATATTTCTTACGGGCGTGATGAGGGAACAGGTGAGTTACGCTACCTCATTAATCCGACGCCGGGACGGGTCAATGACCCAAGGGGAGTGACGCTTTTAGAAGGGGTGAATTTTTCACAGGAAGCCGGAACTTTTGAGGGGGAGTTTGAACTCATTTTAGGGACCAGCTCCGCAGGGGCGACGATCCGTTTCACACTCGATGGGTCACGGCCATCAGGCGCAGGAACCTTGACCTATGAGGGGCCGCTGAGCGTGAGTGCGACTGCCTGCGTGCGAGCTGCTTTATTCTTGGAGGGGCGACAAATCAGCCCGGTGGAGAGTCGCGTTTATCTGAAGGTGGATGCGAGTTTGCGAGGCTTTGATTCTAATTTGCCCATCATCTTGCTGGATAGTCAGGGCTATGACTTTGCGAATGATGATGACCCGCGCACGGACTATCCTGCTCAGCCCGTTTGTGCGGGGGTCTTTGAAAGGGAGGAAGGGGGGCGCGCCAGTGTCATGGGGGTTCCGCATTTTACGGGACGCGCGGGGATGAATGTGCGAGGGGCGAGCAGTAAGACTTATCCGAAGAAGCAGTTTAAGTTCGAGACTTGGGATGAGGATGATGAGGATCGTGATGTCTCCTTGCTGGGAATGCCTGCCGAGTCTGATTGGCTACTACAAGCGCCGTACTTTGATAAAACATTAATGCGTAATGAGTTCATCTTTCATTGGTGGCGTGCCTTGGGGTATTACTCACCGAGAACTCGCTACGTTGAGGTGTTCCTGAATCCTAATCCAGGTGAGCCCTTCAGTCTTTCCCACTATCAAGGGGTCTATTTATTGACGGAAAAAATTAAGCGTTCTAGGGAGCGGGTGGACTTGACTCGGCTGGATGAAGGGGACGAGGCGGAGCCAGAAATCACGGGAGGCTATCTCGTGCAGGCGACGAATCTGAACGAGGATTGGGTCGGTGAGGAGGGCACACGTTATAAATATGTCGATCCGGGAGGGGAAGGATTGCTCAGTGTCCAGCAAGGGTGGTTGCAGGATTACATCGATGCGGCTGAGGCCTCAGTCTATACTCCGAATTTCGCGGACCCTGAGGAGGGTTATGCTAAGTATCTGGATGTCTCATCACAGATCGACTACGACATCATGCGTGAGTTGAGCCGCAATACCGATGGAGCCAGCACCTTCTTTTCGATCGATCGCGGCGGGAAAGTGACGATGGGGCCACTGTGGGATTATAATCAGGCTCTTGGTCTAAGCTCGTTGGGGACTGCGGAGCTGGGCTTTGGCTATGAGACCTTCGGCTGGAATCAATTTTATATGAGAGCGGGGCATTGGCTTGCTTGGTGGAATGAGCTGGATGATGACCCGAGCTACCAACGAGCTTGGAATGATCGCTGGGTGGCACTGCGTGAAAGCACCTTCACGACTGAGCAGCTTTTAGGAAAGATCGACGCGGATGCCTCTCTTTTAGAGGAAGCTCAAGTCCGCAACTTTGAAAAGTGGGACATTCTAGGAAGAGCTGTCTATGTGGTGAATGGTCGCACCCGTGCGGACCCCGGTGATCTTGATCGCGATCGCTATGATAAGGAGGTGAGCTTCCTGCGCGATTGGGTCGAGGGGCGCGTGGCGTGGATCGATTCTCAAGTGCCATCGCCCCCTGATTTTTCACGAAATGGGGGCGCGGTGCCTCAGGCTTATCCCTTGGTGATGAGCACGGGGACGAGTTTTGCCCCTTTTGCGGGTGATATTTTTTACACCACGGATGGGAGTGATCCAGCGCTGCTCGGGGAGAGTGCGCAGATCTACTCGCAGCCTCTCTCGCTCACTGCGCAAGTGCGGGTGAAGGCGCGCACACGGAACCGGGTGGATGGAAGCTGGGGGGCGCTGCGGGATGCCACCTTCGTGGTGGGGACCGAGCCGCCCACCAGCCTGAATCTCGTGATCTCCGAGATTCATTATAATCCAAGGGGGAGTGATGATTTGGAGTTTCTCGAGCTGATCAATCGCGGGGAGAGCGCGGTGAATCTTACGGGGCTGCGGCTCGCGGAGGCGGTGGACTTTGAGTTCCCCGCGCTGGAGTTAGCGCCGGGTGGGGCAGTGGTGGTGGTGGAGGATGAGGAGGCCTTCGCTGCTGAATTTTCTACGATGGGGGCTCCTCGTTTTACCCAAGGCTTAGTGATCGCGGGGCAGTGGACGGGGCGCTTGGGGAATGGTGGTGAAAAGATTGAGCTCATCGATGCGGAAGGCACGCTCCTGCACGGGGTGACGTATGAGGAAGCTGGGAGCTGGCCGAGCGAGGCCGATGGTGAGGGCTTTTCTTTACAACTCAGGGAGCTGGCATCTGACCCTGCGCTTGCTGAGAACTGGGACCTGAGCGTGTTGGAAAATGGCAGCCCTGGGCTCTCGGGGTCACAAGTCCTTATGACTTTTACGCAGTGGTTGGAGCGGCATTTTACAGCGGGGGAGCGGGAGCAAGCTCAGCTGAGCGGCCCGGACGCAGATCCCGATGGGGATGGCTTTTCCAATCTCACTGAATACGGCTTGGCGAGTCTTCCGAGAGCGGCAGCGTCGCAACCTCAGATCGCGTCAGCAGTGGAAGAACTAGAGCAAGAAGCTGGGCGCTACCTCACTCTGACTTTTCGCCGTCCCGTGGGCTCCGAGCTGCAATACGGTCTCGAGACGTCGCCAGATCTGAGAGCTTGGGAAAGTCATCCCTTGCGCCGAGTCAGGGGCAGTGTGAACTTTCAAACACAGACTGAGACGATCACCGTGCGGGCTCCGCACCCGATTGAGAGCGGTCATGAAGGTCAGCGCCAACTCCTGAGAATCTATTTTTCAAAATGAACCTAAGAAAATTCCCCGCATTATTCCTCGGCTTTACGCTCACGCTGAGTCATCTGAACGCTTACGAAGTGTGGATGGGCACACATTTATCGACCAGTGAGATGGCCACCACGGGGCTCCCCGATTGGGCGCTGACGGCGGCGCAGCTCGAGGGCTTTAATGTGAACCGCGCACCGCATGATACCGATCCGGCTTCTAATAATGATTACCGCACGATCGTGTCGCAATTTACGAATGCTCGCAGCGTAATGACGGAGTTTGCGCGCTCGACGGCGACGCGTGATCCGGAGAAGACCGATGAGCTGGCCTTTCCCTCGATCCGAGATCGGCTGGAGGTGATTTTTGCGAACGAGCGGAACTTCTCCTACCAGTTAGACATTCTGATGTTCTACGACGAGCGGGGGACCTTTCAGGGGCAGGAGTTTCTCTACGAATGGTCTGAGGTGGAAATTCAGTTCCTGCGCGACTGGTTAGATGAAAACGGGCAGGCGGATGTGGAGCTGATGTGGAATGTCCGTAATAATGGGGTGCGCAGCCGAGCTTTAGCAGCGCATCCGCTCGTGGACTCGGTGGAGATCGAGGCCAGCACGACGGCCTTGCTGAACAACACGAATAATCAGATCACCTTCTTGGAGTGGTTTTGGAACGCTCCAGAGACGGCAGGGAAGAAGCTGGGGCTGCAAATCCCCCGGGCCCTCCCTGGCGATCCGCTGAATCAATATCAGGGAACCCGCCGCGTGGCTCAGATGCTTGGCGAGGTTTTAGGCTATCATGATGATGGGATCCGGAGTGATCGCCTCGTCTTCTTACCGGTCACTTATAATGATAATTTCCCCTACCTGCCGGAGACGATTTCTAATGGCGAGGCCTACACCAATACTCTGACCAGCATTGCGCTCTCTCTACTCGAGCAGCGCTCCTTGTTTGAGGGGCGCTCGCGCATTCCCACCTTGGCGGATGCTGATCGCACGGAGCGCTTGTTCGCTCCCAGCGTGGGAACGATTGGCGATCAAGTGGTCTCTTTTGGGAGCGCCACGGAAGCACTTACTTTTTCCTTGAGTGATGACGCCACTCCGGCGAGCGCTTTGACCATTCTTAAAAATTCCTCGAATCCGAGCTTAGTTCCTTTGGAAAATATCGTCATTGCGGGAGATGGCGGGACCCGCAGTGTCACCGTCACCCCGGCGGTTGGACAAAGCGGAAGTGCGGAAATCGAGCTTTGGGTGAGCGATGGCGCGCTAGCCTCGCCAATTACTTTTGAGATGACGGTGCTGCCCTCCGGCTTGGCACCTGGCACGATGCTTAGTCTGGCGGCCGATGCCTCGATCACGGAAAATCCCTCGATTGAAAGGGCCGGAAGTAGCACGGTGGATCTGGGAGCGCGGGGGAATGCCCCATGGGTGGAACGTTGCACGGTCTATGTTTTTCAGCTCCCGAATTTAGGCCAAGCGAGCGCTCCGTTTGAGGAGGCTGACTTTCGCTTCGAGTTCGTCGGAAAGAATACGAGCTTACGGGGGCACGATCTTTATGGCCTCGGGAGAAGATCTAGTCCGACGGTGCGGGTCAGCGATTTTTACTCCCAAACCGAGGTGGCAGATCCGAGTGATGCCACGCGCCTCCAGCAGTCGATTTTGACAAACAATACCCCACTAGGCTTGGTCTCGACCAGCGCCGGAGGAAGCACGAATTTGGTCAATTACTTGAATGAACAATACGCGAATGGGGCGGGGATCGATCAATACGTTTTTCTGCGCCTTAATACGCGTGCCCCTAAATCGGAGTTGAATTTTGCGACTCTTACGATGTCGGAAGGTGGGGTGATGAGTCCGCAAGATACCCGCCCGCAGATCACTTATCAGGCGCTGAGCCCGGCTCCTAGTATTTCGCAAATTCCGGCCCAATCGTTGATCGTCAATAGTGCTCCGATTACGCTGCCATTCACGATTTCTGATCCCAATCTTCAGCCAGATGACTTGGTCCTTAGCGCGGATTCGAGCAATCAGGAGCTCATCAATCGTAGCGCGATTCACTTTGGAGGGGAGGGGGGAAATCGCACGATCACGCTGCCCTTGCGTCCGGGGCGCTTGGGAACGAGCGAGATCACGATTGAGGTGAGCAATGAGTCCTTCAGCGAGGAAATGACTTTTACGGTTTTTGTCGATGGCTTGAGGCAGGTCTTGGCGGGGTGGGATCAATGGGGGAGTGGAACTGCTCCAGAGCCCAGCGTGAGTGCCTTAGGTATCGTAGCCACCGCGACGTCCTCGACCTCTGGAGTGTCTTGGAGTGCTGCTGATAATGGGGGGAGTGGTCGTGGATCCAGCGGAGACCAGACTTGGGGTTCTTTTGAAAATAGCGAGACTCCCGCAAGTACGACACTCACTGGCCTTGGCGCAAATTTCACGGCGCTCAATGGTGTGAGTGAGGCCGAGCTCACCTTTACTCTTAGCAATAATGGGATTGCTGATTGGGATTTACGAGGCTTCCACATGGATGTGATTGCTTTCCGCCCTAATGCGCCACGTAGCTATCAGGTGGAAGTGCTGAGCGGGGATGTCACGCCGGGGGTGATCTTCACTTCAAGCGAGGATGCTATTCCGAGCTTGGGGGGCGTGCTCTCGGGGGAGCATGATGATCACGAGGAGGTCGATATCGACCTATCAAGCCTGCCTGATTCAGTGCTTGAGCCGGGCGAGACGATGGTCTTGCGGCTCGCTTTTTCCAGCGGAACGGGCGGAGGTGGGGGGCATCATCTCTTCTTGGATAATGTCGCCTTTTCGGGGGTGAGCGCGCCCTTGAGCGCCTTAGAGAATTGGCGTGAAGAGAACTTTGGCAGCGCGAGCCATCTTGCGGTAGCGGCTGATGGCTTTGATGCGGATGGCGATGGTGAAAGTAATCTGGTCGAATTTGCAACACGGCAGGACCCGAATGCGGGGACGCCCTTGCAGACGCGTTTGGAAGTCGGTGAGGATGGCGTGACCTTTTCTTTCGCGCGGAGCTTGGCGGCGCTTCAAGATGGTTTTGAGGTCCACTTAGAGTGGAGTGATCGCTTGCAGGGTGGCTCGTGGAGGCGTGACTTCGTCGAGGAAATCGTGCTTGGGGAGGGGCTCGGAGTTCAGCAAGTGGAAGCGAGGCTCCCCTTCAGTGTTTTAGGGAAAAGATTTGTGAGAATCCGGGTCAGTGCTCCGTAGTAATTCTCAGAGAGTTCCCCCAAAGTATGTCCAATTTTTCGTCCTTCCGGCAGTTCCAGCTCCCCAGCTTATTCAGCATCATCGTGCTGCTTTTCGCGTTACTGAGTGGGGGGCACTTGGCGGCGAAGAATCTCCGTTTTCTCGGGGCGACGGAGATTGATTCCTCCGCTCTGAATTTTCCTTTTACGGAGGCGAAATTTTCTCGAAACGTCAATGGGAGATCTTATCAACGCTCACCCGTAACGAGTTTTAAGGGCTACCAATACGCGACCTATTATGATGCTGATCGTCAGGTTTGCGTGGCTCGCCGCCAGCTCCCGGCGGGCCGCTGGCAGGTGATCCGCTTTCGTGATTATGAAATCACGCATCATGACTCGCACAATGTCGCGGCGCTCGGCATTTGTGAGGGAGATGGCACGATCCATCTCGCCTTTGATCACCATAAGGACGCTCTGAATTATCGTGTTTCAGCCCGTGGAGCGGCGACAAACCCTCAGTCTGTGAACTGGTCGACGGCTCTCTTTAGCTCCACCACAGATCGGCTAGGGCCGCTGGGACGGCTCACGGACGTGACTTACCCTTCTTTCATCTCAGCCCCTGATGGGGATTTAATGTTTTACTATCGCCAAGGTGGCTCCGGCTCCGGAGATGGAATGCTTTTTGAGTATGATGCTCGGAAGAGTGAGTGGAACCCGGGGCTGGGGAAATTCATCTCGCGCTCGGGAATCTACAATGGGGCCATTTCATCTCGCAGTAAGAACCGGAATCCATACTTAAACGGGATTTCTTACGCGGGGAAACGGCTCCACGTCTCATGGGGCTGGCGTGAGAACTCGGCTGGGGTGCAGTTTAATCACGACCTCAACTATGCTTACAGTGATGATGATGGGCGCACTTGGAAGAACTCAAAAGGTGGGCAGATTGGGATCACGAAGGAGGCTCCCATTTCTATCGATTCCGCGGGGATCATCGTCGCGCCGATTCCTGAGGATAGCGGGCTCTCCAATCAATTCACGCACTACGCTTATCCTGACGGGCGCTGTCATGTGGTGCTGAGCCATCGGGCAAAAGCGGAGCGAGGCCGGGGACCAGTGCGCTATCATCACTACTGGCGGAGCGCGGCGGGAGAGTGGGCGAGCGAGCTGCTGCCCTTCTCTGGATCACGGCCTAAATTAGTGGGTGATGATGGGGGTGAACTCTACTTGGTGTATGAGTCTGGTGACCGTCTGCGAGTGGCGAAGGGGAGTCCGCGCGTGACTGAGGCCGGCTGGAGCTGGGCGGAAATCTCTGTTCAAAAAAACTGGCAAGAAGGGGGGGAAGGTCAGATTGATCTTCGCCGCTGGGAGAGCGAGCGGATCTTATCAATCTATGGTCAAGAACTCGGCGGGCGAAGTGGTGCGGCGACGGCGCTACGGGTCTTTGATTATCAAGTCTCGGCACAGGCGATCCTCCCTCAGCCGTCGCACGGTCAAGAGAAGGTGACGTCCGAGACGGTCTTGACTTGGACTGCTGGATTGGGGGTGAGTCAGCAAGAACTCTACTTCGGGCAAGAGCGTGAAGCCGTCGCGAGGGCAAGCCGGAAAGATCCGGAATATCGCGGGATTCAAAAAACAACACGCTTTAGGCCGGCGCGCCCTTTCACAAAAGGGAGCACTTATTATTGGCGAATTGATTCGCTGGATTCCGCGGAAGCTGGCAAACGGCTGAGCAAAGGCCGCTTATGGAGCTTCACCACGGACTAGGGACTAGGGAGTAAGGTTAAGAGATTGCTCTTTTTACAGGGGCTGGTTTTTTTCAATTTCGGTTGAGCGCGCTTTGTGCGATGTCTGTGGCGAGCGGAGCTTTTTTTTTGGAGAGATGCCTGATTTAGAATTTGAAAATCGTTACGCGGATCGCGGGATCATCGTGGGGGTGGATGAGGCGGGGCGCGGCCCCTTGGCGGGTCCGGTTTCGGTAGGGGCTGCCATTTTGCCGCCGGATTTTTCTCACCCACTGATTCAGGACTCGAAGAAACTGAGCGAGAAAAAGCGCGAAGCCTTGTATGATGAACTCAGTCAGGACATGCGGATTCGCTGGGCGGTGAGCCTAGTAGAGGCAGAGGAAGTCGATCAAGTGAATGTCTTAAAAGCGACCCATCTCGGGATGGAGCGCGCAGTGACGGCGCTGGTCACTGAGCTAGGGGTGGCGCCGGGGATGTGCTTGATTGATGGCCTAGCTCTCCCAAGTTTCCCTTATCCGCACGAGGGAATCGTAAAGGGAGACGCCAAGAGCCTCTCGATCGCGACGGCGAGTATTTTTGCAAAAGTGACCCGTGATCGCATCATGCGTGAGGCGGCTCTGCGCTATCCTGGTTATGGATTTGAAAAACACAAAGGCTACGGCACCAAAGGACATCTCGAGGCACTTCGGACCCTGGGTCCATGTCCAATCCATCGTCGCTCGTTCCAGCCGATTGCTCAACTCAGTCTCCCGCTTGAAGGGGATGAGGAGTCAAGAGATCGGTGACTTGGGAGAAAAGATCGCGGCCAAGTATTTGCAATCTCGTGGATGGAAGCTCCTGTATCGTAATTTTCAGGCCCCGAAGGGAGGGGAGGTAGATCTGGTTTTCCGTGGCGGAGATCAGCGGAATCTTCTCATTTTTGCGGAGGTGAAAACGCGCACTCGGCGGGACTTCGGGCGTCCCTTGAGAGCGGTGAATCAGGAGAAACAGGCGCTCATCATCCGTGCTGCGAGCCAGTGGATGCACCTCTTAGGAGCGGAATTTCAGCTCGAGCACCAGCAGGATCTTCGCCGCCAGATTTCATGGCGTTATGACGTGGTAGAAATCGTTTTAGAAGAGGGGCTGCTTCCCGATATTAATCTCGTAGAAAATGCCTTCTAATAAATGGTCAGCGAGTCTGAGCCTTGTGCTTTTCAGGCTTTGAGCGACCTTATTCAGGCGAGTTTTCTGTTTTTAGCAGAAATCCCTAGGGCTTTTTTGAAAAGAAGCGACAAATATCCAAGGGGGGAGCGTTTTATCAGTAGAACCCCGACTCAAAAAAAAAGATCATGAAAATCCAAACTACAGAAAACCAAATAAGACCCCAGCGGATGGCGCGCGGTTTCAGTCTCTTCGAGATGGTCATCGTGATGGGCATCATTGGCCTGATTCTCGGAGGCGCAATTTACAGCATGGGTAAGATTAAAAACTCTGCTGCGATTGGCACTGCGGACCAAGACATGCGGAGTTTTGAGTCGAACCTCGAGCAGTATAAAAACATTGGCGGAAACTATCCTTCCACCTCACAAGGATTGGAAGCGCTCATCAAAAAGCCTACGGATGCCCCACGTCCTCGCCGCTGGACTCAGTCGCTTGATGACGAGGAGGCGCTCTTTGATCCATGGGATACGAAGTATAAGTATGAGTATCCCGGCACGCAGGATCCGAGCCGCCCAGAGATTGTCTCCGCAGGACCGGATAAGGAATTTGGGACGGACGATGATCAAAGTAACCAAGATTAACTTGGCTGCCTTTCCAGCTCTCAGGAATTAATGAATCAGCTCTCTTCACAGGACTCACGCTTTAGGGGCCGCTCCGGCTTTACCCTGATTGAGTTGATTTTTGTGATGGGGATTACCGTGATCGTTTTTGGCGCGGCGGCCTACATGATCGCCACTCCTAAGATCGAGCAAGAGATTCGGGAAAATCACGCTGGGATAGAAGACCTCGCGCTGCAAGCACGGGCGATGTCATACAGTTACCAGCAAGCCTTCGTGCTGGAGTTACGGGAAGGAGAAGTCCGCATGAGTCCTCTCGCTAGACCGGAGAATGAGAGGTCGGAGGCAGGCGAGGAGCAGCTCGGCACGCCGCCCTCCCTCGCTCCGCTTGATAGCTTCTCTTGGCCACGTGTCTTTCAACTTGATCCAAAATACGAGCTCTGGGTGAGGCGCTGGAATAGTAATGACTATAAAATCGTCCGGAATCAGACGGTGGAGCGTTGGATCCACCAGCCGAATAGTCCGTGTGAACCTCTTGCCATTCAACTCATCTCGCAGGATGGGAGCAGCCTGCTTTCACGTAGCTTTCACCCTCTCACCGCTAAGGCGACCGATGAGGAGATGACCATTTCTAAGCCATAGACCATTCAGTATCATGAAAACCTCCGCGCCATTCTCTCGCCGCAAGGGCTTCATGCTCATGGAGGTCGTCCTAGCTCTCTTTATTTTTACGATCGTTGCGACTTCATTTACCAAAGCGCTCAGCTCTCTGTGGCGGAATACCTCCTTCGTGAAAGAGGAGCTAGTGATCACCCAGATCATGGACAGCGCCCTGCAAGAGACCCTCTATCTTAATCAACTGGAGGAGGGGAGTCAGGAAATTTATGTCCCCGAGCGCGATGTCAATCTGGAGACCCAGATCATCCCTCTTGAGCTCGAAAATGAAGAGGGGAATCCTCTTTCTCAAATGTGGGAGGTCCGCGTGATCGCCCGCTTCGTCCGGGACGGCCAAAACCAAGAACGCAGCGTCCGCGGCTGGCGCTACCTCCCCATTTTTAGACCTTAATGCAGACCCATCCTCCAGCCCCTCACGCTCATTCTTGCTCTGGCTCCTGCTCCAGAATGAGGAGAGGCTTTACGCTTTTTGAATTGGTGCTCGCTTTGGGGATTGCGGGCTTGGTTCTGACCTCAATTTTTAAGATTGCGGATGGTGCGATCCGCTCTACGTCCACGATGGTAGATCTCCAGAATGAGGACATCGCGCGGGATGCCTTTTTTTCCTTCCTTCGCAACCACTTCGATAGCCTTCCCGGTAATGCCGTTCTGAATCTTCGGAATACCAGCGACTCAGAGCCCTTCCTCTCCGAGATGACTTTCCAAAACACCCCCGTTTCTTTTAATTGGGGAGGCGTGCCGATCGCGGCAGAGGCCACGCGCATCATTACCATTCCCACCGTCACAAATGGGATCGACATCGTTTTAGAATATTACGATGAGCCCATTCTTGATAGCGATGAAGGGCCGGCCGAGCGGGGGATCGAGCCCATCGCTTCGATCGTTCTCCTCAGTGATGTGCGCCTCTTTGAGTGGAATGTCCTAGACGGCCGGAACTATAATACGACCGAGCGGGATCTCTGGCCTTATGAATGGAATGATGAGCGGAATCGCCCCACCTATGTGCAGCTCAGGGTGATTTTTGAAAATGATGACCCAGCGGTGACTCGCCTGTTTTGGATTCCTCGCAAGGCCAACCCTCAATCAACCATGAACGCGGTCCGGAACCGGGCGACCTCGGCACGGAATGGAGGGAGCGGTGGCACTGGCCAGCAGAATGATCCTAACCCTAATCCTAATCCTAACCCTAATCCTAACCCCAATCCTAACCCCTCAGACCCAGATCAATGAACGCTTCTAATCACATGATCCTAAAGCGGGGCGCGACTCTGATCGCGGTCTTCTGGATTATGGCCGTGATGGGGCTGGCCCTGGTGGCTACGCTGAAGATCTCGCGCTACCAGTCTGATGTCGCCAGCTCTCAGATCAACGGCATCGAGGCACGCCAATATGCCGAAATGGGCATCCACCTCGCGGCGAATCCAAGCGTGGAGGAATGGGACTTCATCCTAAGACAGGATTTTGAAAATGAGGCCGGCTTTGAGGCTAAAATTCTCTCAGAAGGAGGGCGGTTCAATATCAACTTCATCCTCTTTCAGGAGGACAAAAAACTCCTGCGCGACATTTTCCAGAGATGGGGGATCGATTTCGACATCGCCTCAGAAATCGCCGATGCCCTCACGGACTGGATCGATAGCGATGATGACGTTGCCCTCAACGGAGCTGAGTCAGCCTACTATGAAGGGCAGGGCTTTTTCAATCGCCCCTTTAATCGTCCCTTTTACGATCTGGATGAAATGCGCCTCGTTCGCGGGATGGAACTCGTAGAATCGGCCAATCCGGGCTGGCGAGACTGGTTCACGGTGTGGAGTAGCGGGGGGCTAGACGTCGCGGAAGCTTCCGCCGAGTTTCTGGCGATGGCGATGGAGACCGATATCGAGGCCACTCAGCCCCTCATTGAAATCGTAGACGGTCCCGATGGGATTAGAAACACCGAGGATGATGAGGATCTTTCGGTTGAAGATGCCCTTGCTAATTTGGGCATTATCGATGAATCAGGAGTGATCCCGGGGAGGCTGAGTTCAGATGATCCGGTGAAGCGGCTCGAAAGCGTCGGTTATGTGGGCTCGGTCCGGCGTAAGATCGTCGTCATTCTGAGTAATCGAACCCAAAACCCTCAGGTCCTCGACCGAAAAGAAGTCATCATACAATGAGCGGAAAAAAAGGAGATCTTAATTTATTACTTCCCGGCGCCGATGGCTGGGAAATTTGGACAGGTTCACAGGCTGCGGGCCTGAGTCTGCATGCGGCCTCAGAGCATCAGCGGCCTCTCAATGTCACCGGCTATCCCTCGGGCTCGCTTCAGATGGCGATTCCTGTCCGCCAGGTTTCTGCACTGCCTTTCCGCGCGCAGACAGATGACCTTGCGCTCCTCGGTGATCTTGCCGCGATGCAGTTAGAAAAAAATGGCATTCGTCCGGCACTTGATGGGGGACAACTCACGGATCACTTTGTCTTCGGTAGCACTGCGGAGGAAACTCATCTCACTGCCATCGTGATGAACCCTCCCAGCGAGGGGCAGCTTCCGCGCAAAAGCCCACAAGCCTTCGATATCTCTCCACGCTGCCTCCCGCTTCCCTCGGGGAAGGTCGTCATATGGCGGGAACTAGGCCGCTGGGCCTTCGGTATCGGTAAGCCCGGCCAGGCTCTCTATTTCCAAATTCTCTCCGGTGAGCGTCTCGATGATCGAGCTGGTAATGAGATTTTCCTCGCGCTCACCCAGTTGCAGATGCAGGGACTGCTTCCCGATCTGCCTGAAGAGGCCGTGATCTGGACCCACGGATCACCTTCAGATGCCCGCCCAGAGGAGCAAGAGGCTCTCTCGCGAGGACTTGGCCTGCCCGTTCACCCACTCGCTAAGCCCTCGCCCACCTGGCCCTCGCCCCCGAGCCGCCTCTTGCCAGCGGATGTCCGTGCGGAGAGATTGGCTAAAAAAGGGAAACGGAATCGGAACCTGATCATCACAGCTCTCCTCCTCGCTTACCTTGGCCTCGCCGCTTATCTTTACCTCAATCTGGAGAAGGCGAAGGACGCCGCGCGACAGGCGCAGCGTAATGCTGAAGGGATTTCTGAAGAGTCAGACCTCCTCCTCGCCCATCAATCAAAGTGGGCGGAACTGGGCCCTGTGGTAGAAGATGAGTTCCACCCCTTCGAGGTCTATTTAGCGGCTTATAAAGCCCTTCCTAATTCTCCCAATGAGCGCTTCATCCGCCTCACTAAGGTCACTATGGTGAACCAGTTTCGTGAGATTGATAGCGAGCTGCGAGTCGCCCGCGAGATCGTCCTGCAAGGCCAAGCCGATCAGGAACAGCAGCAAAAAATCCCCGTTTTTGCAGGTAATTTACGCAATAGCGCGGAGCTCGAGCGCTTCCGCTGGGAAATTCCGCCAGAAACCATAGACAGAAGAAGCGGTAAAATGACTTTTATCTATACCGGAAACGCAACTGAGTAATCCCAGACGACCCATGACTCCACGTGAAAAAACTCTCCTCGCCGTGCTGGGCGGTGCTTTGCTCATCATTCTGAGCTTCATCGGCTTCAGCAGCTTCTACCTTCCAGAGATTCGCAAGGCTGAGAGCCAAAAAAAGATTGCCGAGCAAAAGCTCAAGCAAGCCGAGCAGGTCCTCTCCCTCAGCGAGGAACTCGAGCCAGAGATTGTTTGGCTGGAGCGATCTGGGACGACTGAAATCTCGCCCCAAGACGCCCAGTCTAAATTACAAGCCCTCATCCGAAAGCAAGC
The DNA here is from genome assembly GCA_937944055.1 of uncultured Verrucomicrobiales bacterium. Lineage (GTDB taxonomy): Bacteria > Verrucomicrobiota > Verrucomicrobiia > Verrucomicrobiales > Akkermansiaceae > SW10. Next base: position 63,890 of record CALDZJ010000035.1, read on the forward strand.
CAGCGCGCGTAATCTCGAAATCCGCGACTCCCGCATTCTCCCTTTCCAAAGCGGCCAGCACTTTGACCGAGTCCGAGTCCTCTTCAAGCTCACCGGAATGGAGCGCGATGTCTTCTCCTGGCTCACCAGCATTCATCTTCCGAGCCAGCGCCAAGTCGTCACCAAAATGGAACTCAAACCCCAGACTAATGACCTCACCCGGGTCGAAGTCGAGGTGGAGGTCGAGAAGTGGATCATCACTCCCGATGACGTTTAAACCCCAGCAAATAGAACCCCATGAAATCCTTACACTCCCTCCTCTCTGTTTTCCTACTCTGCACTAGCGGGCTGAGTCTTGCCGATCCACCACAGAATCGCCGCGCAGATCGCTACCGTGATCTCTATCTGAACTCACCGATCACTGATCCACCTCCGGTCGAGGTGGCTGAGCCTGAGGTCAATGATCTCCCTGATTGGGTCCTCGTCGGCGTCACCAAGTACCTCGACCGCACCAAAGTGCAGATCATGAATATCAAAGACCGCACCCGCGTGGTCATCCCCAGTCAAGAAGCCACCGAACTCGGATTTTCAGTCAAGGATGTCACCCAAGATCGGAACTACCTCAAGAACACGGTAGTGACTCTGCAAAAAGGCAACGCCACGGGAGAGGTCCGCTTCGACCCAAAATTTCTGGTCCTCAAGAAAGTAGCCGGCCCTTCTGGCGCATCTCCTCGCCCTGCCAGCCCTCAGAATAGAAATGCCAATCGAGGCAACAATCTGAACGCCAGCGCCAACGCAAACCCGAATGCCAATCGCCGTTCCGCGAATCAGCCGCCGTCCCTTCCTGGGGCACGTTCCAGCAATAATCAGAACGCCACGCCGAGGCCCCGCGCTGTTCCGCAGCCCTCATCAGCTCAGAATCCCAGCACCTCTTCTCCCTCTTCGAATCGCAATTCTAGAACTCCCACGAGACGCACCCGCTACGTGCCGCGTCCTAAAAAATAATCGCTCACTTTCTCCATCTTCTTCATGAAATTTACGTCCTTTCTCTTCCTAGCGCTCGCTCTGGCCGCTTCGGCTCAGCGCCCTCCGCTCCCAGGCACGCCGGGATCGCAGCCAGTTCTCCCCACGCCAGTTCCTACGATCCCTGAGACCGAGCCAGCTCCTCGTCCCGGCAGCTTTATCCCGGGACGTCAGATCGATCCTAATGCCTTGGTGATCCCCGCTTCTGGGAGCATGAACGAGGCAAATATCACCGCTCTGGCTGCCGCCCAGCTTTACGAGGACCACAGTGGTAAGCGCGTCATCATGAGTAATGCCGTCGCCCAATCCGAGGTCTCTTTCACGATGCGTGGGCCTTTGACCAATGCCGAAATTGCCAAGTTCCTAAAGCTCACTCTCCTCGCTGAGGGCCTCGCCATGATTCCCATTCCGGGCGAGCCGAACATTGTCCGCCTCGTGCCCTCTGGCCCCATCACCTCAGTCTCTGCCATTCCTAAGGATTTTTATACCAATGAATTTGACCTTCCGGTGGATGATCAGCTCGTCAGCTACCAGATGCTCCTCCGCTACTTGAAGCCTGATGAGGCGCTCCGCATTATGCAGTCCGCGATTGGTCAGCTCAGTGCCTCTGGAAACATCTCGGCAGTGCCAAATGCCTCCTCTCTCATCATTACCGAGAACTCCTCCCTCATTCGGCAAATGATTAAGATCAAGAATGCGATCGATGTCCCTACCGCAGTGGGCGAAAAGTGGGTGGAAGTGACCTACGGCGATGTCGAGGAAATCGCCGAGCGCATGAACGAGATTTACAATGATCAATCATCCGGTCGCCAAGCCACTCGCACCACCCGGGCCAATGTCCCCCCAAGTCCCGGGGCGGCTCCCGGCGCGGCCACTTCTGGGGAGGAAATCCCCATTAGAATCATCGGCGTACGCCGGACCAGCCGCATTTTACTGGTTGGCCGTCCTGCCGATCTCGTCGCCGCCGAGGCGATGGTAAGAACCTTTGACCAGCCAAGTAGCGGCAAGACCCGTAAAACCTTCCGCCTCCGCTACCTGCGAGTGGGTGACTTTATCCAAATTGCTGAAAATGCGATCTCGGTCACCTTAGGAGACGGCGCAAGCGGCCCCGGCGGGGCTGGTGCAGCGGGAGGACGCCAGGCAGGCGGCCAAGGCAATAACCGCAATAACCAAAACCGTAACCAGAATAACCAGAACACCGGCCAACAGGGCGGAGCGGGTGGAAACCGTGCCACGATTCAGGAGCAAGATATCCCCACGGCGCCAGAGTCCCTCCTCGTAGGGAACACTCTCCTTGTCGGTGATAATGTGGCCAATACCATCATCGTAAATGGTCCTCCTCATCATATCGAAATCATCCGCGATCTCATCGCTGACCTCGACTCCGAGTCCCAGCAGGTGGCCCTCTCAGCCGTGATCGGGAGCTACGGCTTGACCGATGGCTTGAACTTCGGGATCGATCTGGCCCGGGCGATCCGTCAATCCGGCAGCAGCTTCGTCGCCGGAGGTGCCGCCGCCTTTGCAAACGGTGTCATTGATCCTGATATCTTGGAAGATCTCGGTGGGATTTTGACCGCAAACGGGGCCGGGGGATCTGGAGTCTCGATCTATGGTGAGATTAATGATGACTTCGCCTTCTTCGTGAATGCACTGGAGACGGAAACGCGTTTTAAAACCCTAGAGCGCACGGTTCTAACCACCCGCAACAACCGGGTCGCTACGCTTTCCTCAGGTCAGCGGATCGCGATTCCCTCCAGCACCTTCCAAGGTGGCACTGCGACTGGGCAAACGACCAACGTGGAATTCCGCGATGTCACGCTAGAGTTACAAATCCAGCCTCTCATTAACTCAGATAACCAAATCACGCTGGAGATATCTCTCGTGCGAGACTCGATCGGGAATGACCGGACGGTGGGTGAATTATTGGTGCCAGATATTAATACCGAGCAGCTCACCACCTCGGTCACGGTGCAAGATGGTTCGGCGGTCATCCTCGGAGGCATCATCACGACCACTGATCGGAACACCCGTAATGGGATCCCTATCCTAAGTAGCATCCCGGGGATCGGGAAACTCTTTGGTCGCACGGTGGAGAGTGAGATTCAGTCAGAACTCGTCATCATGATTCAGCCACGTATCATCAAGACTCAAGCTCAGCTCAATGGCTTCCGCCATGACTACGAGCAAACCTCGCGCCACACCGGTGAGGTTACGGACTCCTTCCCTCAGAATAGCGGAGTCCTGCCAGCGCAGGGAACGCTGCGCCAATATGAGCCGGAGCCAGCCCCCCAGCCACCGGCCAGAGCGCGCCGCGCCACTGAGCGGGTTGATGATCGCGGCCAGACTCGCAAGTCAAAGATCCGCCGCCGCTCGGGCCGCCCCGGTCGCTAGTATCTTAGTCAACTCCTGCTGAAGTCTCGCTTTCTCGCTTTTGTAAATGGGCAAGACATGCCATCATTAGATCGTGAAAGCGTCACCCTGCCTTGCTTTAGTAGCCCTGAGTTCCTTCGTGGTTTCTACGATTTCGTCCCTCGCGGACGAGGCTCCTTTGTTAAAACTTACCAAGGGAGACTCTTGGGAATATCAAGTGACGGTCGAGGCACCGCACGGAGCGAGAATGCCAGATGGCGATGACATCACGATTAAGAAGAGCGCGGATGGCGTGCGCGCCTCATTTAAGAAGACGCGCATCTATGCTGGTAAGACGAAGCCTAAGGCGGATTCACCAGCGCTCGATACCTTCCAAATGGTCCGCTCCGGCATGATCGTGGAATTTGAATTTAGCGATTTTCAAAAAGATGCGATCTACGCTCTCGGCTCCAAGGATACCACGAGTAAAGACAGCCAAGTGGTCCTCCTAAATCAGCCGCTTCTCGTTTACTCCGCAGCCAATAGTGCGGGCGATCAATGGGAGATTAAGTCAGGCGATGGGGTGAATTCTCCGCTCTTCACGCGGAAGTTCCGCATCTTTGGTGAGGAGGAAGTGGTGGTCCCAGCTGGAAAGTTTAAGGCAGTAAGGATCGTCATGACCGGCGACTCTGGGCCGACTGAGATCAAGCGCACCGTCTGGTTCGCAAAGGGGGTAGGCTTCGTGAAAGAGGAGAAGACGTATTACTCGGAGAGTAAGCGCCTGATCCATCAGACCATGAGCCTGACGAAGCACACAAAACTTCTCAATTTCCCTCAAAAAGCGGCTCCCGCGAAGGCGAAGGCGAAGTAAGCTCTGCGGCCCGCTGGCTCACTCAGGCTGCGCTCCCAGCTCGGGCTGCGCTCCCGGCTCTCATGCTGCGCTCCCTTGCTCGGGAGGGGGCCCTTAAGTTCAAGTCAGCCGCGTGGGTGGAAGTTCTTATGGACAGCCTTGAGCCGCTTCTGATCAACGTGCGTGTAAATCTGGGTGGTGGCAATATCGGCATGGCCTAGCAGTTCTTGAATCACCCGGAGGTCTGCTCCGTTTTCTAAAAGATGCGTCGCGAAGGAGTGGCGCAGAAGATGCGGATAGATGTTCTGGTCAAGGCCCGCCTGCTTGGCCCGTTCTTTGACGATTTGGCGGACCCGGTCAGGCGAAAGGGGGCCTCCTCGGATCGATAAAAAGAGATGAGAAGAGCTCTTTTTGCTCAGCAAGCTGGGGCGTTCCTTTGCGAGGTAATGATTCACTGCGATGAGGGCTTTTTCACCCACCGGGACGAGGCGCGTCTTGTTCCCTTTACCGGTGATGCGGAGGAAGCGGTCTTCAAGATCCAGATACTCTAAGCGGGCCCCGCAGAGCTCCGAGAGGCGGAGGCCCGAGGCATAGAAAAGTTCAAGTAAGGCCAAGTCCCGCCGCCCGAGTTTTTTCTCGGGATCGATCGATGTGAGGAGCTGCTCCACCGCTTGTTCATTCAGGGTCTCAGGGAGCTTGGCCGCAGTCTTGGGCGCGAGGAGAGGCTCGGCCGGATCAATCTCGATGAGCTGCCGCTTCTGCAAAAAACGGAAGAAAATTTTCAGGTGGACTAAGGCGATGCGGAGCGAGGAGGCATCCAGCTCGCTTTTGCGCAGCACGCTTAAGAAGGAGGAAAGATCATCTGTGCCGAGGTCCCGCCATTCGCGATGTTTCTTGCTCTCGCACCAGGGCAGGAGTTTATCGAGCGTCTGTCTGACGGAGAGTTGATAAGCGGTCGAGAGCCCTCGCTCGGTCGCGAGGTAGAGGATGAAGTGATCGACCTGTGATTCCATATCCGGATCAGGAGGCGAGGCAGCCGGGGCAATTTTGCACAAAGTGGCCTGGTGAGATTTCGCTAAGCTGTGGAGCCTCATCAGTGAGACAGAGTGAGGCATCTCCTAGGGTATTGCGGGCATGGAAGGAGCAAGCGGAGGGAGGTGCCGTGAGGTTCGGCGGGAGGCCGGGAATGGTGTAAAGAGTCTCCCCTTTATCGTGCATGGCAGGGATGCTTTTGAGCAGGGCGCGGGTGTAGGCATGGCGCGGTGCGCTGAAGAGCTTGTTCGCGTCGGTGGCCTCTACCACGCGGCCGGCGTACATCACGTTGACCTTATCGCAGACTTGGGAGACCACGCCGAGATCGTGGGTGACTAAGATGACGGCGGTGCCGAGCTTCTCTTGGCGATCTTTGATGAGATCTAGGACCTGCTTTTGCACGGTCACATCGAGCGCCGTGGTGGGTTCATCTGCGATGAGAATATCAGGCCGCGTGATTAGAGCCATCGCGATCATGACGCGCTGGCGCATCCCTCCCGAAAATTCGTGAGGATAGGACTGAATGCGTTTTTCTGCATCCGGAATGCCCACTTCCTCTAGCGCCTCGATGGCCCGTTTCATGGCTGCGGGGCCCTTGAGACCTTCATGCAGTTCCAGCGGCTCAGTGAGCTGGGCGGAGATACGCATGGAGGGATTTAGCGAAGTCATGGGATCTTGGAAGATCATCGAGATTTTTTTCCCTCGGATGCTCCGCAATTTTTTTTCATCGGCTTTGAGCAGATCGGTCCCTTCATACATTGCGGTGCCAGCGTGGATTTTTCCTGGAGGCTGGGGGATGAGGCCTAAGAGGGAGTAGCAGGTGACGGATTTTCCAGAGCCGGATTCACCGACGATGCCGAGGGTTTCTCCCTGTTCGAGCGAGAAGGAGACATCATCCACCGCGTGAACGATGCCGTTACGAGTGTGGAAGCGGGTGGTGAGATTTTTAACGTCGAGAATGGCCATGAGCTGAGGTGAGTTTGCGGAAAGGAGGCCTAATCAAAAGCAAAAAGTCAGGATGAAGAGTAAAGATCTTGCCCGCGATTGCGCAGGGTTCTGGAGGGGAGGCTTTTCTAAGATTTCGCCCTGGAGATGACTGCGGGTTTCGTGGCTTGAATTGTCACGCGGAATCTTTATGAAAGAGAGGTGAAATTTCTTCTCCTTCCTCTGATGTTGGCTTCGGGACTGGTCTCGTGTTCTTCGTCATCTGATGAGAGCGGACTGACGCCGGAGCCAAGCGGAGCGCGGCAGGTCAAAATCGGGGAGGATGGGCGAAATAATCCTTATGCTTTTAAGCAAGAGGACATTGAGCGAGGTGATGATGGATCCATTACGGGAGGAAAGCGCAGCCAGTTCAGCACTGCGACGGAGTCTGCCTACGCGCAGGCAAATCGCGATGTCCCATCTCATTTTAAGACGGCCTATCAACGGGCGGCATGGTCTGGTGGCAAGAATTACCGGACTGGGTCCTATGAGACGTCTCAGTCGAGAAAAGCGGGCAAAAAATCTTGGTTCGGTGGGCGAAAATCGAAGGAAGCTCAAAAAGTGGCGGGGGCTTCAGGGCAGGATTTCTCGACCGGATCTTATCGGACGGGTTCCGCTCGTGAATCTGGCCGCGCGTTGCCTAAAAAGGGGAGTTCATATGCGGAAAGCCGTTCTGGAAATGGCTGGGCGCGCAAGCCTGTGATCCTGAGCGAGGGGGAATACCGCAGTCTGAGTTTAGGTCAGGCGAAGAGCCTTTTAGGACGCTAGGTGCAAGGGAAGGACGCTAGGTAGAAGGGAAGGACGCTAGGTGGGCTGAGGGCTTTCTCATTCTGCTGAATTTTGAGAGGGATTTTGAGCGGCTTGGCCCTTGCCGATCGCGCGCAGTCTCTCTTGCCAGATTTTTTGGTGGGTCTGATCTGGGGCGCTTTGCTGGCGGGCCTTTAGGTAGTTGCTGAGGTTTTCCAGCGTCGCTGGAATGCGGGTGGCGGGTTGTGTTCCTACTGCGATTTCCCCGCAAAGGAGGACTTGATAAAGGCGGGCGGCTTCATCGGCTTTTTGCTGTGCGAGGAGTGATTTGGCAAGAATGCTGAGGCAGCGAATGGCGGCAGCATCGCGGAGATCGGCCAGCTCGGCGGCGAGCCTGAGGCTTTCTCTTTTCTCGGTGAGAGCCGCCAGATTTAGGGTGAGCCTTGCTTCTCCAAGCGTGAGATGGTGGATTGTTTTTTCATCCACGGGGCCGCCGTTTTGCCGAGAATGCCAGTGGAGGCTGGGATTGATGGGGTCGATCAAGAGGCCACTCTCTAAGGCGGCCTGGCGTGTCTCGGCTGGCCATGAGTCATCTTGGATGATGCGGAGGAGATCACGGACGGAGAGTTGATACCAGGCGGCTTTTTGCACGATTTCTAAGGACTCTGGGAGCTTGAGAAAGAGGATGTTTTGGTAAAGCGGATCGTTCGGGAGGAGGAGGTTGTTTTTGGGGAATTTTCTGAGCTCAATTTGCTGGGTCAAAATTTCACGGGCTCTTGTGCGGTCGCCATTTAGGAAGGTCTCGATTTTCTGAAAGAGGGAGAGGGGGGTGAGGGAGTCATCTTCCGCGAGGAAGTGCTCATACCAGAAAACCGAGACGGGAGCAGGAAAGGGGAGGAAGGAGGCGATGGCTGGAGCGCGTTGGTAGGCGAGCTCTGACTTTAAACCGGGGGCGAGAGGGAGGAGCTCGTCTCGTGGGAAAAGTTGCATGCCGAGTGAGATCACTTTCTTACGATCGAGCTCACGGAGGGAGTCCCTGCCAAGCAGGGGTTGGAAGGTTTTTTTAGCCTCTTTTTCTTGGCCGGCCTCGAGCTGAAGGGATGCGAGGATGAGGCGTGTTTTTAGCTGGGTCCGCTCGTCAAAGTTCGCGCAGCTTTCCTCGGCGAGGCGCAGGGCCTCTGCGCGCTTTCCGCAACGCCAGAGAAGATTCACGGCGGAGGCGTTTTGCCCATTTAGGAAGAGGGTTTCGGCGGCTTCGAGGGGTCTGCTGAGGAGGGTGAGAGTGCGGGCGAGATCAGTCCAGTCTAGGAGGGTCTCAGCGGAGAGGGCCTCGATATCTGCTTCATGTGCGCGCTCGCCAAAGGCGGTGTGCAGGGCTCGGAGGGCGGGTGCATTCGGGAGTGGCTCGCTGCGGCCGTTGTGACTGGGCAAGGTGAGTGTGCCGCTCATTAAGTGATTCTCGTACTTGAAGTAGCTCTGATCTTGGAGAGAGGCGCTGAGGGCTAAGATCCGCTGGGGCTCTTTGTTAAGGCGGGCTTGATAGAGCTGGAGTTCCTGCTGCCATGGTCCCTCGTAAGGGGGGCAGGGGAATTTTGCAGAGGCTTCGAGAAAAGCCATGGCACGGGCAGGCTCGCGGGTTTTTGCGTGGGGGAGGTTTTCGCTTAAGATCTGCATCGCTAGGGGGATTTGTTTTTCCACGATGGCAAGGCGCGCTAGGGTTTCGAGCGTTTCTGGATCAATCTTAGGAGTGAGTTTTTTAAGCTGAGGGTAGATTTGTCCGATTGCTGAGTTTCCGAGCAGGGCAATGAGCTGCCGTTTCATCGGGAAGTTTTGTCGACTCAGTTCGGCAATGAGGGAGGCCCGGCAAGGGGGCGAGAGCTGGCTGCTGAAGGCGGTTTGCCAATCGCGACGCTGCTCTAAAAGATTCTCGATGATTAATTTAGCGAGGCTTTGAAGTGGCTGGCCTTGCTCGTTCTCACGGCTGGACCATAGGTCGAAGAATGGGAGCGCGATGGACATCCCCTGAGGATGTTCTAAGGTCCTGCTAAGGTGCTGGTGCCGGGTCTCAGGTGAGGCGTGTTCTAGCTGCTCGGCGAAGGTGAGGAGTTCCGGCGGGGAGTCCGGCATGAGCCCCATGCGAAAGCGGCGGAGGATGTGGCTTGCCCGAGTGGAAATCTCGGGGTCTTGATCTTGGGATAGTTTTTCAAGGAGGGTGAGGGCGTTTTTTCCGCCTTTCCAAATCTCCAAGGTGGCGGCGTCCCTCTCTTGGGCATTGCGAGATCCGAGAAGGGCGCGGGCTTCTTCAAGGCTGGGTAGGGGAGCGGCTAGGCTGGGTGAGACTGCCGCTGGGAAGTTAAGAAGCAGGAGTAAGAGGAGATGAGAGCGCTTCATGAGTGGGGGAAACGTAAACCCAGAAGATCTTCTTAGCGATAAGAGACTGCTGGCCCTCTGCAGTGGAAGATATTAAGCTGATCCCGTGGAAGAGAAAGAACCTGAAACTCTGAAGGAGCGACTTTGGCGGATCGTTTTTGAAGCTGAGACTCCGATCGGTAAGGCCTTTGATGTGATTTTGCTCTGGGCCATCGTCCTCAGTGTGATTGCGGTGTGTTTAGAGAGTGTTGACTCGATCCGCGAATCGCACGGGGTGATGTTGAAGTCTGCGGAGTGGTTTTTCACGGTTCTTTTCACGATTGAGTATCTGATGCGGATTCTCTTGGTCCGCCGTCCGATGCGCTACGTCAGGAGCTTTTATGGCATTGTCGATCTGCTTTCTTGCTTGCCGACGTATTTGGCCCTCGTCTTCGCTGGAGCTCACTCTCTGATGGTGATCCGGATCTTGCGTCTCTTACGGATGTTCCGTGTGCTCAAGATGGTAGGGCATGTGAGGGGAGGGGAGACTTTGATGCGGGGATTGCTCGAAAGCCGAGCAAAGATTTTCGTGTTCTTTTTTGCGGTGTTTTTGTTTTCGGTGCTGGCGGGGACTTTGATGTATCTGGTGGAGTCCGGCGAGGAGGGGACCCATTTCACGAACATTCCAATTAGCATCTACTATGCGATCGTCTCGATCACTACGGTGGGCTACGGGGATATGGTGGCGATTACGACGGTGGGAAAAATGCTCACCGCGATTTACGTGCTCACCGGATATGCCATCATCGCGGTGCCGACGGGAATCGTGACGTCAGAGCTCTTGAAGAAGCATTTGGGAGATCCTAGTTCTGACGCCTGCCCGGGCTGCGGAGTGCATGGGCACTTGATGGATGCGAGATTTTGCCGGAAGTGTGGCGAGAAATTGGATTAGGACGTTGCGTGATCGCGATCCCGGCGTGAGGATCGGGCATGTGGAAACCCGCTGCTGATTACGAAGATATTCGCTACGAGAAAAGTGAAGATGGCGCGATCGCCAAAATCACGATTAATCGCCCCGAGGTCCGAAACGCCTTTCGTCCGTTGACGGTGACGGAGCTGCTGGGTGCCTTCGAACTGGCCCACCATGATGAAGAAGTGGGCGTGATCATTCTGACGGGTGAGGGGGAGAAGGCCTTTTGCTCAGGAGGTGATCAGAAGGTGAGAGGTCATGCTGGGTATGTGGGGGATGATGGCGTGCCTCGCCTGAACGTGCTCGATTTACAAAAAAAAATCCGCGGCTTGCCGAAGCCCGTGGTGGCGATGGTGGCGGGATACGCGATCGGCGGTGGTCACGTCTTACACATTGTGTGTGATCTCACAATTGCGGCTGAGAATGCACGCTTTGGACAAACTGGCCCTAAGGTGGGCTCCTTCGATGGTGGCCTTGGTTCGAGCTACCTTGCCCGGATTGTGGGGCAGAAGAAGGCGCGCGAGATTTGGTATCTCTGCCGCCAATATGATGCCCAGCAAGCGCTTGAGATGGGATTGGTCAATACGGTCGTTCCTTACGCTGATCTGGAACGTGAAACGCTGCAGTGGTGCCGGGAGATGTTGGCCCATTCCCCGCTGGCGCTGCGCTGCCTGAAGTCCGCGCTGAATGCCGATTGTGATGGGCAGATGGGGCTGCTCGACCTCGCCGGAAACGCCACTCTTCTTTACTACATGAGTGAGGAGGCGAAGGAGGGAAAACAGGCCTTCATTGAGAAAAGGAAGCCTGATTTTTCCAAATTCCCGCGCGTCCCCTAGTTCATTTCATAAGGTGATGACCCAGCCTGCTCGCCCGTCTCGCCCGTCTCGTCCAGCTTGCCCGATTTGGAGAGCGTGGCTGCTGGCCTCACGGCCTAAGACTCTGCCAGCGGCGGTGGTGCCAGTTTGGGCAGGCTGTCTTTTAGTTTTTGAGCTGACTGGCCGCTACGATCTGGGCTTGGCGATTCTCACACTCCTGGGCGCAATCTTCATCCAGATCGCTACCAATTTCTTTAACGACGTCATCGATGCCGAAAAAGGCGCAGATACGGCGCAGCGGATCGGGCCACCGAGGGCCACCTCTAGCGGCTTATTGAGTCGCCGGGCGATGTATCTGGGCGCGGGCTTCACGGTTTTCCTCGCCATGATTTGTGGACTGCTTCTCTTTCACGCGCGGGGCTGGCTCATCTTTGCCATTGGTATCCCATCGCTTTACCTGAGCTATGGATACACTGGCGGACCCTTTCCGCTCGCTTATCGGGGCTGGGGTGAGGTCTTTGTGATTCTTTTTTTTGGGCTGATCGCGGTGAGTGGGAGCGTCTTTGTGCAGATGGGAACGTGGCCATGGCAGGGGGCGGTCCTAGGCTTCCAAATTGGCTTGCTTTCGGCCGTGCTCATCGCGGTGAACAACTACCGCGATCTTGAAGACGATCGCGCCGTGGATAAGCGAACCTTAGTGGTGAGGTGGGGCCGAGAACGCGTGCGGAAGTTGATCTTCGCGATGACTCTGCTGCCGGCCTTCCTGATTTTAGGGCTCCAAGGTCTGAGTGCTTGGTTTTTTTCTGCCCTTCCTCTCGCCGTCATTTTTCTCTTTCTGGAATGGCGTCTTCTACGGCCAGATGGAGTCTCTTCAAAGCTCCTCGGACTCTCAGCGCTGCATCTCATACTCTTCGTTCTTGCTCAGAATCTCTGCCTTGCATTGACCTGAGGATAAGTTCAGCTACCTTCTTTCTAAGTCGCTGTGAAATCACCCAATCCTATTCTCACTGGCCAATTGGAATCGATTGTCTGGATCAGGCCAGACGGGCGGGGCACTTTTCTTGAGAGCCCATTGATCGAGAGTTTTGTGGCAGCGGCCTACGAGACGGGGCTGCGTGATTTCGTGATGGATTTGGAGGCTTGCGCTGGAATGGATTCGACATTTATGGGCATGTTGGCAGGCTTGGGGATCAAATTCCGCCGAGAGGGAGGTGGAGCTTTGAGCATCATCGGCACCAGCCAGAAAACGAAGGCCTCATTAATTGAGCTAGGCTTGCATCACCTTAGCCAAATCGAGCCAGATAAGGGGCCTTGGCAGGGGCGCCTAGAAGAGATCCGCCGCGATTTGATCCCCATTTTAGCAGATGGTGCGGCTGATAAAGAAAGTCACATTTTGAAGTGTCACGAGAACTTGTGCGAGGCCGATGAGCAGAACCTTCATCGCTTTAAAACGGTGCTGGATATGCTGGGCTCAAAGATCGATACGGAGGCTGAAAAGCCCTCTCAGTGAGGCCAGTCGAGTGACCCACGAAGGTAGAGGAATGCCGCGAGCCCGCCGAGGAGGAGAAGCCCGGTAAGGGTGAGATAGAGGAGGAACTTTGACTTCTTTTGAGGGGCGTTTTGAAGGGGCGCAAAGATCGGGAGAGCGCTGGGCTCCTCAGTGGGCGGAACTATTGGTGGCTGGGGCTGGGGCTGGGGATGAAGATGGGGCTGGGGCTGGGGCGATTTGACGGGTGCTTTCACGTGGATGGCGCCCGTGTGTTCAGCGGGTCGCTCGCGTAGCGGCACCGCATTCGCAACAGCGATCGGGAGCTGCTGATCCGCCGCAGGGCTAGGCTTAGCCTGAAGAGTGACCCGCCCAGTGTGAAGACGCACCGGCCCAGTATTGCGCTCGGCACCGGGCAGAAGGAGGCTGACGGTCTTAGTCTGAGGTGGGACCGCGGAGTCATGAGCTCCTCCACCAAAATTAGATTGTGGAGAGTTCGGCGCGTAGGCCGGCCGAGCGGAGCGCGGCGGATCAGGCGGTGAGAAGGTCCCATCTTGAATCCCCATCAGCTGTGTCAAAGCGACCGCGGAACTCTCGGGCCGATCATCGGGCTCCCGAGAGATGAGAGACATCACCCATTTACAAATGAGTGGATTCAAATCCGGTCGATACTCGCGGAGGTCCCGATATTGGCCACTTAAATGAGAGGCCATGATCTGCGCGACGGATTCTCCATTGAAGGGATAGGTTCCCGCGAGGGCATAGTAAAAAACAGTCCCCAAAGCGTAGAGGTCGGTGCGATGATCGAGGGGGGATTGCTCGAACTGTTCTGGAGCCATGAAGTAAATCGAGCCAATTAGGGAGTTCCCATGAGCGATCGTTTGCTTACTCGGTTCCAGCGAGAATTTAGCCAAACCGAAGTCTAAAATCTTCAGCTGCATACGGCCGCTGGGCAGCCAAGTGACCATGAAATTACAGGGTTTAATATCGCGGTGCAGAAGGTGTGCTTCGTGAGCCGTGATTAGGCCTTCTAGTGATTGCTCCGCGAGATCCGTGAAGTCTTCCTCCGTAAAAGGCGCACGATTAATCAGTGTATCCAGCGTCTCGCCCTCCAATAATTCCATCACCACGAAGGGCCCATCACGATCCTCGCCAAAGTCGAAAAGCTGGACGATGTTTGGGGAGTTGAGCGCCGAGAGGGAGTGACATTCCTTCAGCAGTTCTTCCACCGCATTTTCCGCGCGGGTTTCCTCCGTTTCAAGGAGGCGCTTTACCGCGACCCGGCGTCTGAGTTGATGATCAAAGCCCTCATAAACGGCGCCCACCCCGCCTTGGCCGAGCTTACGGCGGATTTCATAACGGTCTTGAATCTCCATTTGAGGGCAGTGCGGGTGAGGTGGGAAAATGTTGGTAAACTCTCCCTCCAAAATGAAAAGCCCAGATGCTGGGAATTGCTCGCTAATAATTCGAAATTCAGAGTTGCCACCCTCGGTTCATCGCGATAGCTTCCGCCCGCCTTGGCCATAAAGGCGTATTTTTTCTAAGAAGCGGACAGGTGTCAGAGTGGTCGAATGAGCTCGCCTGGAAAGCGTGTGTGCTAGTAATAGTACCGTGGGTTCGAATCCCACCCTGTCCGCCATTTTTGCCCGTATTGCGAACTTGCGATACGGGCTTATTTTTTCCCAGCATATCCTTGATAGACAGGGAGTTGGAGAATAATCGTAAATCGACGCGATACCACGAAGTTCGCATTTGGGTCACAAAAGCCTCGTTGTCACAGGGGTGTTTGTCCTTTTTCGGGTCAAATCGCGATACCCGAATTTCCTTCAAGATAAGGCTGAGAAGTTCGCTTTGCTCCTCGAAAGTCAGCTCTCCGAATAGGGACGTGAAGTCGGTGAGCTTTTCGCAAATGATCGCCTCATCGGTGACGAGGTTGCGGCGATAGTCGATTTCCATCTGGAGCTTCTGCCGTTCGACTTGAAGCTCGCTCTTGCGTTTGCCAAGGGCGTTTGCTTCTTCCATGAAGTCGGCGGAAAGCTCTTTCATCTCCGGTCGCTTCGCCATGTCGATGAGACGTGCGACTTCGGCGGAGGCGTCGGTCAATTCTTTGGCCACTGTCTTGAGCTTCGTCTCGAATGGCTTCACCGCTTTGAGGTGATCCTTTCGAGCGGATTCCGCCGTTGAGCGAACGATCTCGGGATGTTTCCCAAGCTCTGAGAGGAGTTTGAGAACAAAGTCCTCGAAGGCTCGGGCAGGGATGTTGCGAAGCGGACATGCGGTGTCTTTGCCGTGCTTGTTGATGTCTCCGCATGTGTAATAGAGGTAAGGCTTGCCGTCCTTGTCTTTCTTCCCGGCGGGCTTGGGAATGAGGTGCTTCCCGCAATGGTCGCACTTGAGAAGCCCCTTGAGTAGCATTTCGTGCCTGTTAGCCCTGCGGGTTGCCGATTGTGGGGCTTTCTTTTCGACAAGACGCTTGTTGGCCTTTTCCCAAAGGTCTTTGGTAACAATCGCTTTGTGGCGAGCGGGATATTCAGCGTCATTGTGGGCAATGATGCCTTTGTAGAGCGGGTTCTGGATCAATCGAGTGACGCTCTGACCGACCCATCTCTTGCCGCCAATCTGTTTGATTTTTCCCTCCTTGGTCGTGGTCTTCCGCGATTTGGTCGTGATGCCGTCCTCGTTGAGTTGCTTGGCTATTTCGGCGGGTGTGCCATAGCGTGTGACCAAATTGAAAACGTTCTTCACGATGGGAGCTTCATGCGGGTGAGGGATGAGCAATTTCTGGTCACTTTCGTAGTCATAGCCGAAAGGCGGGTTCCCACCGTTCCAGTAGCCCCGCTTACTGCGCTCGGCGATTTTGTCCGATACCCTTCTACGGGTGAGCTGGCGTTCCCATTGGGCGAGCGAGAGCAAGAGATTGAGAAATAATTCGCCGGTGGGCGTATCAGTTGAGAAGGCTTCGGTCGCCGAAACGAAGACCACGCCATGAAGCTCGAAGAGCTTCCAAAGTTCGTAGAAGTCCGCAATGGATCGGGTGAGACGGTCAAGACGGTAGACGATGACCGCCTGAATGTTTCCCGCCTCAATCTCGGCGAGGAGTTCCTGCAACCCGGGTCTTTCGATAGAACCACCCGAATAGCCGCCATCCTCAAAAATTTGTCCCAGAGTCCAGCCATCCGGCTCCTTCATGGCGACAGCGTGTTTGCAGATGCTAGCTTGAGATTCCAAGGTGCTGAAGTCCTTGCCCTGCCATTGTTCGTCGGTCGAGCAACGACAATAAATCGCTGCTCTGACAGCTTGTTTTCGTTCAGTAATCATAGTTCGCATTAAATCTCCGAAATAGAATCAGAAATCAGCGAACCTTCAAGAACGAAGAGTCGGAATCACAAACAAAGTCGGCAATTTGACTTCCTTCCCGTGAGTCGATAAGATCTGGGCAAAGTTATGATTAACGACAAACTTGTCGTTTAGAAGAAAGAGGAGGTTGCAATGGCAGACCAAGAAGCGGGTAAAACCCCGTCGCCAAGTGCAGAGCTGGAGAAGGCTGCGGTCGGCATACTGAAAGATTTAGGATATACCGTCACGAAGGATCAGCACGATTTGGATTCATCACCAATAACTGAGGAAGCGAAGGAAGCTGCTCAGAACGAAGCTCACAAACTCGTTGAAGAGATGAAAATAGAGTTTGAGCGAAGTCGAAAGATTCGTGCTAAGTATCAGGAAACGGTAAAATCGCTCTTTAAAATCAGTGGTTGGGGTAAACCCAAATTCTAGGCTTAATTTCAAGCGGGTGCATAGCGTGTGTTTCGGGTGCTCCCCGATTTTGAGAGCTGGCCGCTTTTCACCAAAGCATCGAGGCGGCGGAATGCGGTCGAGCGAGAGAACGAGAACCTTTCGCGAACTTCTTGAGGAGAACACTCTCCAACCTGCGCGATGAACACGAGAATGGGATCGGCGTCTTCGGTGAGGTCTTTCTGGTTTTGACGCGCCTTTTCAAATTCCTCCCGTTGGCACTGGCGGGCGATAGCACGCGCCAACAACTCACCGATACGCGCCATGCGGGCGCGTTCATCGAAAGCTATTCTGTTGGAGGAAGAAACCATCGTCGTTCAAAAGAACGGATCGATGGCGGGAAATATCCGAACAAGTCTGTTCGCTCACTCTCGCCTAGATGAGCGCAAAGCCAGAGTTCTTCGCTGCCTTTTTGTCAAAGGTGAGAGTTACGGAGCATCCAAGCTGGCGATTGATTGCCGCGAGATACAGGTCTGCAAATCCCCCTTTGCCGTCTTCAAAAAGGTGTAAAGCCTCCCATGCTTCATTGTGATACTGGACTTCAAATACCTTCACTTGAAGCAGGGCTTCGATGGCTGAAACAATTTCGCTGTTCTCGTATCGGTAAGCACTGCCGAGAACCCAGACTGTTTCCACAAGCACAATCGCGTTGATTGTAGCTGGCGACTCCTCCGAGCATTTTTCGGCAATCGCTTTCTCAACGCGCTTCACTTGTGCCTCGTCGTCTTGAACAAGCAGGCGCACAACGACATTGGTGTCCAATCCGATCATGAGTTCGACGCTCCATGAAATCGCTCGGATGCAGCTTTCTCGATAGCCGCATCCATGTCTTCAATGGAGACGGCTTTCTTTGGCTTAGGCAGGATGCCCTTCAAGTCTCCCACTGAAAGCGTTTTGGGGACAAGCGACACACGCCCGTCCGCCTCGACAAAATACTGAATTTTGTCGCCGGGCTTCACGTTGAGAAGCTTTTGAATATCAACAGGGATGGTCGTTTGTCCCCTGCTTGAAACGGTTGAAGTGGGCATTATGGTCTCTCTTTCCTTGTTTTTCTCATTCTACCAAAGAATTACAGGAAAATCAAGGAAAGAGCGATTTTGCCATTTGACTTAGAGGAGACCTCCGAACAAATCGGGCTGCCGTGCAAGCATGTCGTCGATTGTGAGCAAGTGGGCGAAGTCTCCGAAAAGGTGATTGTGTTTCAGAGACACGGAAACGTGAATATCGTTGCAGACGAAACTCTCTTTTGTCGGCTCTTCTGGACGGTAGCGATGAAGTTTCAGAACGACTTGGCGGTATCGGCTCAAATTCGTTCTAAGCTCGGGCAAGACGGTCGCGCGTAGCTGCCGCAATCCCTGCGAGCGTTGCGGCTCTGTTTTTGCGTCGAGCTTTTCAAGCTCCTCTTGTCGCCAGCCCATACCTCCCGAAGTTCTCGCGCTGTCTCTGATTTGTTTGGGTGTTAGCGTTTTACCACCTAACAGGTAATGCCAAGGGTGGCTTGGTTCGTAGGTGTTAGGGCATGGCTGTCTGTTTGCTGTGTTTGGCATTGTCGTTCTCCTCTTGTCATTGGTTTCACCCGTCACCGCGTCAGCGGCAAAGGGACGAGAAAAAGGGAGAGGCGCGAAGCCTCCCCCCTTGGCTTCATCAAGTCAGTGGTTCCAGAAAACCAGTGTCTCGCCGTTGTGCTCGATGGTGAACACATCATTGACTGCCATATCGCGGGCGAATGCCGCATAATCGAAGTAGTAACGCAGATTCTCGGGCACGGATTCCAGTTGCCCCGTTTCCTCTAGGAAATTCTCGCACCAGTCTTCCAGTGAGTCCCAAGTCCCTGCATAGGCTTCGCTAAACATTTCCACCTTATCGGCTTCAATGTCATCCCCTCTATGGGCGCAAAACTCGCCAAAGGCTTCCCATTCGATGCCTTTGGCTTCGACCTTCTCGAAAGCATCCTGAATGGCGTTCAGGGTATCGATTCCGGGATACTCGGAGAGATAGCCGCAAAGTTCATGGTCATGCACCGCCCATTCTTCGGCGTCTTCTTCTGGTGAGGCTTCAAGGATTTCAGAAATCCGCTCTTCGATGGTCTCGGTTCCATCGAGGTCAACCCATTCCCCGTGCAGGATTCCGGCGTTATAGCTGGCAAGGCAAGCCACGTAAATTCTAGGTGTATCGTTGGTCATATCAGGTTCCTTTCTCTTTTGTTTCTTAGATAAGCCACTGGGCTTCATCGCCCCGCGCATGAAACCTTGGCCTTCGCCGAGAAGCGGGGTAGCAACGTCAAGGGAGGCTCCGAAAAGTCCCGCAAGAGCGTAGTGACGAGGACAATTTTTGGATGCCCTTGACGGTCGCGAGGGCAGCCAGCCCTTAGCCAGATCGGTTCGTCGTCTGGCAAAAATCGTTCGTCGGTTGGCATCGCCAACGGACAGCAGAACGCTGACTGACTCCTAGTGGGAGTGAGACACGATAAGACCGTCCGGCACACGAGGGACGAGGGAACGGCGGGCTTTTGGTGTCGACGGGGTGCGGAGCAAACAGACCCGTTAGTCAGCTAACCCCTGCGGCTTACGCCGCCTGTTCGGTGAGTTTGAGAGGCGGAGCCTTTCAGGAGAAGGGGTGGGACTGCACGCAGTAAGTCCCAGGGGAAGGCTTTCCCCTCCGAAAGAAAAATGAAAAAAATCGATTTTTTCTCGGATGAATCGGTCACGAAACCAGTTTCTTAATATGAAGGCGCATGACTGCGAAGAGAAAGAAACCAACCAAGAACCAGAAAGTCACTTATGGAGAGCCCACCAGAAAAACAAAAAAGACGGAAGCGGGGTCCGCAGCGAGCTCGCATTGAGTTCGAACTCGACCAAAAAAAGTTAGCTATCGTAGAATCAATCACACGGAATGGTGATCGGGTGATGGGTCTAATTGGCCTGACCCCAGAAAAATGGACGCTTTAAGATTGTGGATTTGGTGTAAAACCAAATCAGAAAATGAAACGAAGTCGATTTACCGAAGAACAGAAAGTCCGAATCCTAGAGCAACTCCGAGCGGGCAAAAGCCGTAAGGAGATTTGCGCCGAACACAATGTCAGCTCGCAAACGATCTCGCTGTGGAAGC
>CALDZJ010000036.1 GCA_937944055.1 uncultured Verrucomicrobiales bacterium
CCTTAGTTTCTCTCTCCTCACTTTCGGATCTGGAATCATCTGCAACAAAGCAAACACTCGCACTCCAGACTGATACCGAAGCTCCGAAGCAGATCTTGGCAAAGCGAACAACGCGCTCTTCCCATAAATCCGATCAAGCTGATGAACATTAGCCTGATCTACGCCCGAAATCTTCCCATAATCAATCCAGTAGTCCCTCCATTTCAAAAACTCCCTCGGCACCAACTTCCGAAGGTCAAAATGCTCACGGTATTTCGGTAACTCCATCCCTCGCTTATCCAATCCCTCAAGCCTCGGTAACTCCCCCGAGACCCGAAACAACTCCCGAAAAATTACCAAAGCCTCATCCTCTCGAAAACTCTGCTGCAAAAGAATCCCGTAGAGATATCTCAATCGCCAATCTCTCGGATTCTCAGCCACCCCCTCCTTTACCTTTTCCAACGCCTCATCCCACTTCCTCTCGCGAACTAGCTTCTCAACCTGCTCTTCAACAAAATCCGCATCCCTCGCAAAAGCGGAAATCACCATCACCAAAAATAGAAGCACAGGCCGAATCATCACCTCTTAGAACCCTCTGCGCCCATCCTGTTCAAAGAAAAAGAAACCCCTCCTCATCCAGCGGCCCAAATTCCTTCCCCGTCCATCCCGGCAGCAACTTCCCCCGTTTCCCCTCACGCCAGCCACTCTGACCGAGCTGAGTGGTCGTTTCATAGTCCGGATTCGGCAGCGCAAAGCTCACCACCCGGCCCTCTTTCACCAGACAACCAAAGCTCCTCCCATCGCTGAGGCCCACTTCATCAAAGATCCATACCGTGACCTCACGACGTTTCAGCTCCCGCAGCAAGTTCTCCCTCCCCTCCAGGCTCCGCAGCATCACTGCGTTCGCCTTGAAGAGATTCACCTTCGCCAAAATATCCTCATCACTCAAGCCATCCAAATACCCCACCTTTGCCCCCAAGCTCAGCGGCCAAAGGCTTCCCAAAATCCCACTTAATTCATAATTCTTCACCCACTCTACCAACATCCGGGTCCGCCGATTCGCCAAATTTACCTGATTGAGCTGCAAGGCGTTCCGCCGCATTCCCTGACCACGCTCATCATCTCCCCAAGCCATCTTCTGCATCTCATCCCAAGCCTCAGGACGCTTTCCCAGCAACTTTGGCTCGCGACTCCTCCGCGTGCGAAATTTCTCCTCCCGATCCGCCACCGTCGCAACCGAAAGCTCGCGCAAGCCCTCCTCCACATCCCCATTCCACGGCAAGGGCTTCCCAAAAGCAACCGACACCCCATAGCGGAATTTCTTTGGCCATTTCTTCAAAAAATTCCCCTCAGAAAACGACCACATCGATCCCCAAAGCCCATCCATATACGCCGGCATCACCTCCGCCTCCCCCTTCTTTGCCATCATTTGATAACCGCGCTTAATCTCACAAAGCGCTCCCGTCCGCGATAGCTGACCTTCTGCAAAAACACACACCACCGTTCCCTCTTTCAGCGCTTCCGCCGTCACCCGAATCCCATCTCGCGCCTTCGCTGGAGAAATTGCTACCGCATCAAAAAGCCGCGCAAATTTCCCCACCCACTTGTTCTCAAAACAATCCGCAAAGAGCACAAATCGAATCGGCCGAGGACACGCCGCCGACAACACAAAAGCATCAATATACGAAAGATGATTCGGCACCATCAGCACCCCGCCTTCCTTCGGAATATTCTCCAGCCCAATTCCCCGTATCTTATAAATCGACCGAAAAATCCCCAAGATCACCAACCTCAGAAAATCCTTCGGCAACAAGCGCATGATAAAATACGTCACCCAGCCGCAGATCAAACCCACCACCACAAACTGCCCCCAAACCGGAACCCCCAAGGTCTTCAAAAGAAGCTGGAAGACCAGAGCACCCACTCCACCCAAATTGATGCAGAGATTCGATGCCGATACCACCAAGCCCCGCTCATCCTCCTCCGCCTCATCCTGCAAAAAGGCATTCAACGGAACCAGAAATAAAGCTCCTCCTACCCCTGCCACTCCCAATAAAACTCGCACGCCCCACTCCGGCCACGACACCAGCCCCAAGAACAACATCGCCCCCGTCATCAAGAATCCCCCGATCACCACCAAGCCCAGCTCGTTGCGATTCCGGCACACCCAACTCGCCAAAACACTACCAATCGCAATTCCCAGCACCACCGGCAACCAAAGCAAAGCGGTCTCGCTCCCCAACCCATCAAAAGCCCCCGTCTTCTCCTGCGCCCGCTGCAATAGAAGAAACTGCAAGAACCCTCCAAAGGCCCAAAAGAAGGTGATCCCAAGCGTGCATCTCCACATCGCCCGATTCCCCCGCAATTTCTTCAGGTCAGAAAAATGCCGCGTCGCCAACTCCCACGAAAAAGCCTCTGCCTTTTGCGGCTTCGTCTGCTGAATCGAATGCGAAAGCGCGATCGAAATCACCGCCCCGATTAAGACCCACAAAACCGGAACTAGTGCCGCCGTCCACGGCTCCAGTCCCTTCTGTAATCCCCACGTATCAAACCACATCGCACCCACCACCTGACCGGCCAAAATCGCAATGATCACTGTTCCCTCCATCACCCCATTGGCAAAGCCTAACTTCTCACTTCCAACCAACTCCTTCACCACTCCCATCTTCGAGGGGCTCAGCAAAGCCGATTGAATCGCCAGCAAAAAGAAAGCCAGCATCACCACCACCAGCGCCGTTTGGGCATGCCCATCGCCATACCTCGACCCAAACCAAAGCGCTCCTCCCATCACCAAGAGCACGAACAATTGAAACCAAGACGACCAACGAATCACCGAGCTCTTCGCGAAACGATCTCCCAACCACCCCGCCGTCGGCGCGAACAAAATAAACGGCAGCACCAACAAGCCACCCATCACATACTCGATATTCTCAAAGCCCTGCCCCTGTGCCGTCAAAGCCACCCCCAGCGGAATCAAAATGAACTTCGTAAAGTTATCGTTGAAAGCATTCGTCGACTGCATCCCGATCAAAGACCAAAATGAGCACCACTCCCGCTTCCCCGGATTCACAGACTCCTCGTTCACCTCCCCACCATGCCCCAAATCCCCGCGCTGGGGAAATCGCTAATCGCAGAGAACTTCATCAACTCAATCGATACAGAGCTTCAACGTCAAGCCGCCCCCTCAACCAAGCCCCCTCAATCAAGCCCCCCAATCTCCCCTCAACCTCCCCTCCAAAACATCAGCGCCTTCGCGTCTTAGCGTCTTAGCGGTTAAACACCCCCAACCCTCTCAAACACCCCGCCCCCCAACAACTTCCCGCCCTCATAAAACGCACAAATCTGCCCCGGCGTGATCGCCCGCTGCTTCCTCCCAAAGGTCACTTCCAACTTCCCCTCCTCAATCTCCTTCACCTCCACTCCTTCACTCTTCGCCCGATACCTCGGCTGCACTTCCGCTCTCCCACCCGTGACCGCTTCCCCAATCCAAGAAAGCGAACCCACCGTCGCCTTCTCGGTATAAAGTCCACTCGAACTCTCATCATCCCACCCCACAATCAGTTGATTCTGGGCCGCATCTTTCCCGACCACCACATAAGCCATCCCCGCCCTCGGCGAGGCCACCCCATGCCCCTTCCGCTGCCCCAGCGTATAAAGATGCAGCCCATCGTGCTGCCCCATCACCTTCCCATCTAAGTCCACAATCTCCCCCGGCGAATCCGGAACATGATGCCGCAAGAAATCACTCATCTTAATGTTCCCAATAAAACAAATCCCCTGCGAATCTTTCTTCTCCGCCGTCGGCAAATCAAACCTCCGCGCCACCTCTCGCACCTCCGGCTTCAACATCTCGCCCGCTGGAAAAAGGGCATGCTTCACCTGATGCTGCGTCATCATCGCCAAGAAATACGATTGATCCTTATTCGGATCCGCACCGCGCAGAAGATCCGCCGTGCCATCCTTCCGCACCCGCCTCCGCGCGTAATGACCCGTCCCCACCGCCTCGAATCCCTGCTCTAAAGCATAATCCAAAAACACCCCAAACTTCATCTCCCGATTGCACATCACATCCGGATTCGGCGTCACCCCATCCCGATACCCCTCCAGCAAATAGTCCACAATCCGCTCACGATATTGATCGATCAAATCCACCACCCGAAACTCAATCCCCAACTTCTTCGCCACCGCATGCGCATCCTCCAAGTCACTCTCCCAAGGACAATCTCCCGGTAGACCTTCCTCATTAATCCAATTCTTCATGTATCCCCCCACCACCTCATGCCCCTGCTCCAC
>CALDZJ010000037.1 GCA_937944055.1 uncultured Verrucomicrobiales bacterium
ACCCCGATCAAGTTCAGCACAAGGCCCTCGCGCATCATTCTAGGGACCGTGAGATGGCCGGAGCCGAAGACCACGGCGTTCGGAGCGGTCGCCACGGGCAGCATGAAGGCACAGCTCGCACTCAGCGCAGCGGGCAGCATGATCAAGAGCGGGTCTAGCTCGTTTGATAAGGCCACCGTTGCTAAAATCGGCATGATCAAGATGGTGCTTGCCGTATTACTCGTGAGCTCCGTCAGAAAGGTCATGAGGAGGCAGACGGTGAAAATCAAAGCCAGCACCGGCAAACTGCCCACCCCGGATAAAGCGCCTGCGATTTCCGCGCTGAGCCCCGAGTCCTTAATCCCCGCCGCGAGGCAAATTCCTCCGCTAAAAAGCAGCAGCACCCCCCACGGAATCTCCTTGCAGGTCTCCCAGTCCAGGAGCCTTCCGCGCTCCGTCCCCTTCTGCCCCTTCTGCACCTTTCCCCCCGTGCCATCAGGAATGAGGAAAAGAAAAATCACTCCCAAGAAGGCCACGGAAGCATCATTCGCACACCTCAGCCCAAGGAGCTGACTCCACCCGCCAAAGGGCTCCACCCGCGTGACCCATGCGAGCGCGGTGAGCCCAAACACGAGCAAAGTCCGCCGTTCAGCGGGCCGCCACGCACCCACTTCAGGGAGCGCCAAAGTCATCTCACCCTCTTGCTTACGGCTCAGCCAGAGCCACATGAGCGGCAGCATAATCACCACGACTGGCACCCCGTAGCCCATCCACTCACTAAAGCTCATCTCGATCCCCGTGGCCTCTTTATACTGCTCAATAAACACAAGATTTGGAGGCGTCCCAATTGGCGATCCCAACCCGCCAACACTCGCGGCATAAGCGATGCCCATCATCAAGGGGGCGGCCACCGGATTCTGAGCCAGTCCGCCTTCCTGCCGACTTCCATCCAACACCGCCAGCGCGATCGGCAAGAGCATCAAAGTGGTCGCCGTATTAGAAATCCACATACTCAGCACAGCCGAGGCGAGCATGAAGCCGAGCATCAGCCGCTTGGGCTGCGTCTTCCCATCTGCACGCCTCCCCCCACAGAGCCGGACCATCCCCAAAGCCAGCCGTTGGTGCACCCCACTTTTCTCCATACCTTTCGATAAAAAGAAACCTCCCATAAGGAGTAAAATCAGAGGATGACCGTAACTCTGAGCCACCGTCGTCTTCGCTGGCAAAACCCCAAAAAGCGGCAAGAGCGCGATCGGCACCAACGAGGCGATTGGGATCGGGATCGCCTCAAACATCCACCACAGTGCAGTCAAAACAGTGATCCCTAGCGTCACCGCGGCCAGGTGCTCCATTCCCGCGGCTGAGGCCACCAAGCCTGCCACGCCCCCTAAGAAAGGGGCTAAAAAACGCATCGCAATTTTCAACCGAACCATCTCAGATCAAGCTAAAGGAATCGTGCCGCAAGCCCATCGTAAAAAGACCCCTTCTTTCACTAGCGGCCTCATGAACAAGGCACTCTTTCTCTCAATTTACGCCCCCTCCAGCCCCTTTCACAACTTGCGCCGATCTTTAATCGCCCTCACCTAGTTCGGCGATTTTACCGCTTTCATTTTCACCAGCGGCTTCCCAGCCTTGGTCCACCCTAGGGTCCCAGAACTCATGTGGAGGACGCTTTGAAAACCGAGTCGATTCCACACCGGGATGGATGCCGCACTTCGTCCCCCACTGCGACAGTGCATGAGGTAGGTTTTCTTTCGGTCCAGCTGCTCTAATTTCTCCGTAAAATCCGCAGCCTTAAAATCAAGATTCCGCGCTCCCTTGAGGTGGCCTTTTTTAAATTCCGCAGGAGTCCGGAGATCGATGATGATGACCTCAGTCCCCTGCTCCAATTTTTCCAGCTGCTTTGCAGCCCGCTCCACACTAATCGGCAAGACCTCCGCCAAGAGCGAGGGCATTGAAAAAAGAACACTCAAGAGGATAATCAGACTTTTCATAACCGGACCCTAGCACGGAATCACCAAGGGTCGAAAAATTCTCGACCAGAACATCCTCTGAAAACTTCAAAAAACCTTTCATGAAACCTCCCCACCCCTCCCAAAAAAAAGAGCCGCCTTAGTAAAAGGGGCTCTTTGGAAATAATTAGGAAAGTTCGGCGAGCTTACTTCGCAGCACACTCCTTTGCCACTTTGGCAGGGTATTTCAGCTTATCGCGCACTTCCTTAGGGCTCATGATCGCTACCACCGCTTCATCCATGCCCAAAGCGACGAGACGCTTCCGATGGTCCTTTTGACGTTTATTTCTCGCTGCATTCGACTTTGAAGGGCGAGTCCGGTTTTTGTTTCGTGCTTCTGTTGAGGCCATGATCGTATTTTGGTTCGAGCTGTAAGGAGATGAAAAATCCTCTTCGATTGGCTAAATCAACCTCAAGGACGTGGGGGCATTTAGGCTCCCAAGCTACACGGGTCAACTGAAATCCCCCCTCAGATCTCAGCCCGGCCCACCCTTCCCGCCCTCATCCTTCTCGCAGCTCGCGGCATTCCCAAGGCACAAAGCAGCAATCCGCTCGTTTCTTGCGTAATTTTACCCTCGCCAAAATACCGCGATGTTCACTTGACCCCTCCTCTCTGAAAAGGCAATAAAGCGCTGCCCCAAAATGAAACTATTCCGCGTCTCCCCCCACCTTAGCCTTACCCTCCTAGCCTCACTTGCCCTATTTTCAGCAAGTTGTAGTAACACCCCGAAGGTCCCTGAACCGAACCCTGAACAAAAAGTGGTCAAGCCCGCTGAGAAAGTGAACCCTCACCCTCCCGGAACCTATGAGCACTTCAAGTTCGGCCCCTATCCCGGCACCACTCGCACTTGGAAGAACGAGCCCGTCTTAGCGACCGCAACCCCTAGTAACACCAGTGTTAAAGTCGATCTCTCCACCCAACGAGGCTTCCTCATGGTCGGAGACCAAATCGCCATGGACTACCGCGTCTCCACCGGAAGCTCCACTCACAGAACCCCCACTGGCAACTTCAGAATCACCGAGAAGATCAAAGACAAGCGCTCTAATCTCTATGGAAAAATCCTCAATGCCAGCGGCGGCGTCGTAAAAAGTAACGCCGACTCTCGGAAGGACACCCCCCCCGCTGGAGGTAAGTTCCTCGGAGCCAGCATGCCTTACTGGATGCGCCTCACCAGCACCGGCATCGGCATGCACGAAGGCAATGTAAACCGCCGTTACGCCTCCCACGGATGCATCCGCACCCACGCCAACGCCGTCCCCATCGTCTTTGAGAAAACCAAGATCGGCACTGCTGTCACCATCCAGGATTAATCCATCCCCGAGAAAAACTTCCGATAAACCCAAAACACAACTCCCTCACCCAAAATGAAAAAAATTGCCCTCAGCATCGCCCTCTCGATCGGCGCGCTCTTCCTTGCCAGCTGTTCTAGCTCACCCCTAAAGTCCGGGAATTCCTACAATTCCTTCAAAAATAAATCAGACTACCGCAGCGGCTCTGCCGTTTATCAAAACGACGCCGCATACGCTGCCGCAACCACTGCCAATACGAAAATCCGCGTCGACCTCAGCGACCAACGCGCTCAGCTCCTCGTTGGACCGGAGGAAACCGTCGCGATCGATACCCCAGTCTGCACTGGGCGTGCGGGAAAGCGCACCCCAACTGGTCGCTACCCCATCACCGAAAAAATCGTCGATAAGCGCTCCACCATCTTCGGCACCACTTATTATAAAGGACGCCGCGTCCACGGAGGTGACCGCCGCAAATACCGCGGCCCGCGCGATAAATACGTCGGAGCCTCTCTCCCCTACTGGATGCGCATGACCGGAGACGGCATCGGCATGCACGGCTCCGGCAGCGTCCACCGCTACCCAGGAAGCAGCGGCTGCGTCCGCACCCCTCACGCCGTCATCCCCAAAATCTACGCCAAGGTCAAAAAAGGAACTCCCATCGTCGTCGTTCCTTAACCCAAGAATCCTTCTCACCAAAAAAAGCGCGCTCTCCTAAAAGGGAGCGCGTTTTTTTATGATCCTCGTTACGCTCTTTATCGAAGCAGGTTCCAGGCACAAACCAGCGCCTTCACACCTGCCATCTCGATCGAGGGATCCACCCCCACACCCCATAGAATGGAGCCATCGTCCTTCCTTAGCTGCACATAAGCCGCCGCATCAGAACTGGAGCCACCACGCACCGCATGAGAGCGATAATCGCTTAGCGTGAAATCCTTAAGCCCCGCCTTCTCGAGACCATGCACGAAGGCATTGATCGGGCCATTCCCCAGCCCCGCCACGCTCACCCGCTCCCCACCTTTGGAAATGACGGCGCGGCACGCCACCTCGCCACGCCCCCCACTGCCATGATCCAGCTCATAATCCTCCAGCTCCATCTCAGAGGAGACATTCACAAATTCCTCAAAAAACACCTTCCCGACCTCCTCAGAAGACAATTCCTCACCACGCTGATCAGCTAAGTCATAAACCCTCTTGCCCACCTGCGGGTGCATCGTCTTCGGGAGATCATAGCCGTGCTCTTGATCGATGATGTAAGCCACTCCGCCCTTACCTGACTGCGAGTTAATACGCACAATCGCCTCATAACTGCGCCCGATATCATGCGGATCAATCGTCAGATAAGGCACCCCCCACTTCTCTCCCTCTTCTTTGGCACGACGATCCAACCCTTTCTTAATCGCATCCTGATGGCTCCCCGAAAAAGCCGTGAAGACCAACTCACCCGCATAAGGCTGGCGATCCGGCACAATCATGCGCGTGGTCCTTTCGTAAACTTCCCGCAGGCTTGAGAGATTTGAGAAATCCAATCCCGTCTCGATCCCATGACTATTCATATTCAAAGCCACAATCACGATATCGAGATTCCCGGTCCGCTCCCCATTCCCAAAAAGGGTTCCTTCCACGCGATCCGCCCCCGCCATTAAGCCCAGCTCAGTGGCAGCCACCCCAGTCCCTCGATCATTGTGAGTATGCAGTGAAATGATCACCGCATCACGCTTCGAGACATTCCGGCACATCCACTCGATCTGATCGGCATGCAC
>CALDZJ010000038.1 GCA_937944055.1 uncultured Verrucomicrobiales bacterium
CTTTTCTTGCGCCTTGGAGTCATGCTTCTTTGATACCGCTCGACCGGATTCCCCGGTCTTGAGTTCTCTTTTTCTTTTCGCCTCTCCACGTCCAGAGAGGCCCCTTTGTCACCCTTATGACCCAATCAAACTTAAAAAATATCATGAAATTTCAAATCACCACCACCCTTTTCTCCGCCCTTCTCCTCCTACAATCCTTTGGATGAGACGGATGAAAACTCACCACCCCGCCAGTTGGCGGATTCCTCAATAACAATAATTCCCGCTTTAGTCTCTCCGTAGATTACACCCTCCGCATTAGCGATGACCTCTACCGTGGAGACGAGCAGATTTCTAATCCCACTGACGTCCAAACAATCTTCCATCGTTATAGCATCAGCGGAGCCTATCGCGTCTCTGACCAGCTCGTTCTGAAAGCCACCATTCCCTTCCTCAATGGAAGCTTTGAAGAAAATGGAATCGATCAAGAAACCATCTCGGGGCTCGGTGACATCTCTCTCATCGGAACTTGGCGCCCTGCTCAAGCCAAAGGCCTCGCCATCAATCTTGGCCTCGTCGCCCCCACTGGCGAGGATCGAGATCAACCCATCATCGGCATCGCCGCGCCTTCCGTCTTTCAACTTGGAACCGGCGCTTGGCAAATCCTCGTGGGAGCCGGATACGAGAGGCAAGTCAACGATTGGACTCTCTTCACACAGTTCGATGTCAGCCTCCCGCTCGAAACCAGCAGCCAAGGATTCAGGCCTGCCGAAAGCTACTTCCTCACCCTTGGAGTCAGCCACGCCGTCACCGATGTCCTTAACCTGAGTTTTGCGGTTCAAGGCAGCCACACCACGGAAGATGAATACCTAGGGATCGATCTCGCCAACACCGGAGCGACCACGATCTCTCTGCGCCCCTCAGTCGTTTGGCAGATCAATGACCGCCTCTCCATGTCAGGATCCCTCAACTTCCCAATCTATCGCGACGTCAACGAAACCGGAATCGCGACCGGCCCGACTTGGCGACTCGGTTTCAGCACGAGCTTCTAGAAAAGCCGCTTAGCTTTCGGGGTGGAGTTCGCGATACTGAATCGCCTCCACTCCCAGAGCTGCTGCTGTCCCCAGAATCATCTCCTCGGTCGCCGTTCTTGGCACCTGACCCGCTGGCCGAGTCAGTCCACGAATGATGCGACCATAACTTTCCGCCCCGCCAATATGGCGAAGCAACTTCATCGAGATGTGCGCCGCATCGAGAGAAGGGAAAACCAAAACATCCGCCCGAGGCTTCGCTGCCACCTCGGGCAACTTCACCTTCGCCGACGCTGGGTTCAAGGCCACGTCCGCTTGAATCTCTCCATCGATCTCACAATCATCGACCGAAACTTTCTCACGCGCCGAAGCCATCGCCGCCTTCATCTTCAAAGCTCCCTCCGTCGGAGAACTTCCATGATTCGAATGACTCAGAAGCGCCACTCGTGATCTCCGACCGAGATGATGATGAGCCAACATCCCAGTCTCCGCCGCAATGCACGCGAGATCTTCCACGGTCGGGTCTGGAATCAAGCCCGTATCCGCAAGAAAAAGGACCCCATCCTCACCAAAGTTCGGAAGAGTCTCTGAAGTCATAATCGTCACCGCAAAAACGCGGGGAACATTTGGATCAGGCTTAATGAGATGCAAAAGTGGACGGAAAACCCCCGCAGCGGCCATCTGGTTTCCACCCAGACAAGCATCAGCTTGACCATACTGCACCATCATCGCCGCAAAGTAATGCGGCTTCGCGATGACCTCCTCCACATCCACTCCGGTGAGACCTCGGTAGCGCTCAATCCGGTCTAGACGATTGCAAAAAAGTTGGAAATCAGACGACTGAGTCGGATCAATCACCCGCACAAATTGCATCGAGATCCCCTGCTCCTCCGCCATCGCAGAAATCTTTTCCCGATTCCCCAAAAGGATCGGCACCCCCAACTCCAGCTCCACAAATTTCGCTGCGACTCGGAGAACCCGCTCATCCTCGCCTTCCGGAAACACGATTCGCTTCGGATGACGCTTCAGTTGATCAAAAAGTGGCTGCGTGAAGGAATTTGGCTCGGAAAATTGAGACATGACAGGTCAGGCTTTGCGCCTGTCGAAGAATCTAGTAAGAGAATCGTCAGGCGACAACGCCAAAGCCACCATGCTTGCAGATTATCACACCCACACTCCGCTTTGCCATCATGCCGAAGGGGAACCGGAAGCCTACATCGAGCAAGCCCTCGCCTCCGGACTCGCCGAATACGGCATCTCCGATCACGCTCCCCAATCGCCCGAGCCCTTCGACGACTGGCGCATGCTCGAAGCTGATCTCCCCGAGTATTTCCGATGGATCGAACGCGCCCGCTCACACGCCGGGCCAAGCCTCCCGATCCGCGCCGGACTCGAGTGCGATTGGCTCCCTGACTGCCAAAGCTGGATCGACCACCTCGCCGCTGCCTATGACTGGGACTACCTCATCGGCTCCATCCACTACCTCGGCGACAAGTGGGACTTTGATAATCCAAAATGGCTCGGCCGCTGGGCGGAAACCGACGTCGATGAAATCTGGACCACCTACTGGAAAGAATACACCAATATGGCCCGCTCCGGCCTCTTCGACTTACTCGGCCACCCCGACCTAATCAAAAAATTCGCCTATACTCCAAAAGGCGACCTCCGGAGATTCTACGACCCCGTCATCCAAGCCATTTCTGAAAGCCACATCGCTATCGAACTCAACACCGCCGGCTTTCACAAACCCTGCGCTGAACAATACCCCTCTGCCGAATTCCTAAAACTCGCCGCCGAGGCAAAGATCCCCATCACCCTCTCCTCAGATGCCCACGCCCCACACGAAGTCGCTCGTGACTTCGACAAAGGACTTCAGCTCATCAAAGCGGCCGGCTTCACCCAGCTCAGTCGCTTTGACAGAAGAAACCGCAGCGCCGTCTCCCTCCCGTAAGCCCCATTTTCGCAGCAATGAAAAAGCCGGACAGGTCACCCCATCCGGCTTTCATAAGACCTCTGAAAGATCCTAAACTGCTTCTCTATTGCGGAGTCACTTCTTCAACGCGGTAGAAGGCACGAGGATCTGTATCCAAGTCAGCAAAATCATCGATCAGTGACAGAGTTGACTCAGTCGCCACCTCTTCCACGCCGATTGAGACGAAAGGCTCTGCTAAGTCAGAAGAGAAAAAGAGACCATAGGTCCGCCCCGGGGTCAGATTAATGGCATCCACCACCAAGCCCTCTCCGGGAACAAATCCGATCGAAGAAACTGCAGGCGGTGCAAGTGACGCTTGCTGAGTGCTTCCCAGAACCTGGATTGCAGCCAAGGTCCCGTCGTTGTTCCCCGCAAGGTCAAACCACATAAAGGGATCGAAGTCCGTGCCATCGACTGCAGCGGTTTCCCAGAGGTAAACTCGCAGCGTGACCGCATTGTTCAAATTCTGAAGTTCAGCAACATCTGCCAGATCGAAATCCACGGTGAAATTCCCCTCACCAGAAGTCATCGCAAGGTCATTGGTGAAATCATCCACACTGCTACGGATCACCGCTTCCCAAGCTCCGCCATCATTCGTTCCATAAGTGATGAAGGAAGGAATCGTGTATTGCGTGATCGAGAGAGTCGTCCCAGCGGTAGGTTGCACCGTCGTCTCGAGATAGCTAAATTCGCTGAAACCAAAGGAAGTGACATTACCCGGCCAGACTGAACTCCGGTTAGAGGCGCCGCCTTGCTCCACTCGCATTGCATCTACCCCGGCGATTCCCTCGCCCAGCTCAACAAGAGTTGGTGGAGTGAGCGCGCTATTTGGAGCTGGGTCCGTCTCCTCCGGCGGATCGCTTTCTGGTCTTGGCTCTGGGAAGATCCGAACGAGAACATCACGCACAACTGGCTCCATTTCTGTTGCCTCGTTCACCTGCCCCTCGAAGAAAGCTCCGCTTGGAGACAGATCAATCCACATAAAAGGATCATTGCTCGGGACCTCGCTCTCTTCCCAGATATAGAGACGAAATTCGATATCCCCACGAATCGCATCGAGACCATTCGCATTGATAAGATCAAAGGTGAATTGCAAATCACCGGTGTCCAATCGATCGGCCGGGAGTGAAGTGATCGAGCCGATGTCATTGGCAAAATTATCAATACTACTCCTCAGGCGGAGCTGGATGGTGCTTAAGACTTCCGCCTCTTCTGGAGTCCCTGCATTCATCAGGGTTCTTTCCGTTCCATAGGTGTTTAGGAAGTAAGTAAAGGCCCCGATTTGGATCTCCGCATCATCAGCAACAACCAGGGAAAAACTCGTGTAAGACGCTGGATCAAAGACTCCGGAATTGCTCGAACCGGGCCATACTGCGCCCTCGTTCGAGGCAGTGCCTGCATTGACACGTTCTGCGATCGCCATCCTGAGCTCTGGAACAGCAAAGTCAGCCAAGGGGCGGGAGCCCGCGCTAATATATTGGTCTCCCTCAGGAGATCCTGCAGGAGATGGAGCCCAGATCGCTAGGGACTGAGCTGACGCTTGTGAGCCCAAGAGGCCGACAAGCGCTAGGGATTTAAGGAATGTTTTCATAATTTCATCGGTATTTTATTTTATCTGAGACGGACCAGTAGACGCGCAAAGCCTCGGTCACCTCGCGGCAAGGAAAATGTAAGAGTCTCGGTAGCATCTCCATGAGAATCTCGTGAAGTCGGAGCCGCCGTGACTGAAGTCCATGAATCGGAGATGAGATCGTCACTGACTTGAATAATCACCTCAGCAGAATCAGTGCCCATTCTCCGGGTGTAGCTAAGATTAATGAGGTCAGGAGAAGAATGCTCAGTATAGGTGATAGAACCCACCACCGCATACTCTACGAGATCATTCACCCCATTCCCATCCTCATCGGCACTCGGGTCTCCGGTGAAGATGATCGAATCCAGCTGGCCAGGGCTCCCGCCAGTCGCAAGGCTCGCTCGCCAGCTCTCCGGATCATCAGGCGATAAGCTTGGTAAAGCCAGCGTCAGCGAGGGGCCGGATCCATCCGCTTCCGTAGGCCATGGAGCAGCATCATTATAAGTGAACGAAAGCAGGACTCTCCGATCACGATCCTCAATCGTGAGCGTTTCGCCATCATTATCGAGCCCTCCCTCGTACTCCCCCGCAATCGGAAGCGGTGCCGTGCCATAACGAGATTCAAAGGCCGCTAAATCTGCCACCAAAATGACGCTACCACCCGGGGCAATGACTGTCGGGCCAAAGGTGAAAGTCAAACCTTCAGTGAATTCGGCGCCCGTCAGATCGATGTCTGCGCTTCCCGGGTTCGTCAGCTCGAGGAACTCAAAGTCATTGCGACTAAAGCCTAATGCAGCCTCTGCCGAGCTTGCCGCTGAAGGGCGGTAATGGATTTCTGAAACTACCAAGACGGGCGTCTCGTCAACCACATAGCGCGCTGTTTCGAGCGCCCCCCAATCGCCATTCGAGCGGCGTGTGCGGGCTTTCACCCAAGTTGCCTCACTTAGCGTGAAAGGCCGAGTGTAGCGTTGCACAGAGGCGCCTCCCTCCGTGGGATCTGACCCATCCGTAGTGAAGAAAATGGCCAGACGAGATGGGGAGGACATCACCAGCTCCGTGCCCGCCGCCACCGCTCCCTCTGGCTCAGAAAATACCGGAGGCGGATCGAACTGCGTGCTCATCCAAAGCAAGCGACCACTCAAGAAGTTCTTAAGATGATCGACCTCCGACTGATAAGTAAGGCGGTTTTGAAAGCCCGGAGCATTCGCGTATGAATTCACACCCAAGGTCGGCCAGCGAGTAAATTCACGATCCGTCGCCTCCTCACTCAGGACTTCTGCAAGATCATCAATTTTACCCAAAAGGGTAGGGATATCCCACTGAGCCTTGCGCAACTGGAAAAAACGATCCCAGTAAGCCAGCTCGAAGGCCTCGTCCTTAAACATCTCATCAAACCAGTAATAGGGCGGAAGAAAGCGGTTAGGATCCACATCTTCGTAGTGCCAGCCATCCGTAAATTGAGCACGATTGAAGCTGGCATTGCCCAGACCAAGGTTAAAGTCCCAGCCAGGACCAGCCTTCAGCAAGCCATTGCGATCCTTGTGGTAATGGGTGCTGAGTCGATAACCATCAGCATTACGCATCCCTTCGGTCAGGAGATGCTGATCAATGAATGAATCTTCATCAATGTAGGCCCGGAATCCCAGCTCAGGGTCCGCCGAATTCGGCCCGTGAAGTGCCGCTTCAAAATCATTAATGTAATCCCGCATGAAGTTGAACTGAGCCGCATTCGGCTGACTCGGCTCCTGAAAGAGCAGCGGAACTCCCTCAGTACTACTGCTAAACCAACTGTCTCCAGATGAGATGCGATCTTTCCTCAGAATGAATCCTCCTGAGATGTCAGGCTCAGCGGTATCACTCGCGTCCAGTCTCGATAAATCAAGCCGCTCATCCGAGATCTTGATTCGCTCCACCAAGAGGTAGATTCCCTGATAATCGTCCATCTGCACCGAGCCGCCATCTTGGTTGAAAAACAGCTCAAAGTGATGCGTACGGACGCTGTAATCCCCCATTAACGCCCCTTCTCCATAGGCGATATGATTTCTCATCATCGATTTATCAGACCACGGGGCATTCAGAACCCAGTCTGACTCGGCAGGAAGACCAAAGAGCGAAACATCATCATCATCGCCCGCGGTATCCCAAGTTTCAAAGCGATACTGCTTCTTCGGGAAAAGGCTAAACGAGCTGGAACCACGGGCCCGAATACCTGAATTGCCCACAAAATCCGGGGAAGATAAGGGAGTGGCACGCCCAGTGAGCTCATCGACATCGATAAAGGTGCTAAAGGCTTCCGAGAAGAAAGAAGTCCGCCCAAGCTGATCAATATTAGCTCCGAAGGAATCGATGATCACGATGGGGATATTCGACGAAAATTCGGAAACATCGCGGGAAAGGCGCACAAAACGGTGACCGACAACTTCCGAGGTTTCATAAAGGCCGCTGGGGTCAAAAACCGCCGCCTTGATTTGCGTGGTACTCGCAAGACGCCGACCGGAGCTCCAGACTGGGGATTGCCCCGTGGGATTACTTCCATCGGTGGTGAATCGAATCACCGCACCAGAAGGAGCATTTGCTGGCAAAGTGATATCCAGCGTAGGGCGGGATGTGAGGATCTGGCTGGTTTGAGAAAAAATCGGGGCATCGAGGAAAAGGCCAATGTCTCCCGTGTTTTCAGCTCCCGGAGTTGGAGTTTGAAAAAAGCCAAAAATCTGATTTTGCCCCTGAAAACCATAGGAAACATCGTCAAATTGAGCAGGGAATTCAGGCGAGAACTCGCTTGCCTTCGTGCTGCCATCTGGTGCTACAAGCGCCAAATATTCTCCAGAACCCGAAAGCGAAAAATTCGTATGGAGCTCAGATCCTGAAGTCGCACGGTTCTTCCCAGAAGCGAAGAGAACGAAGTATTCTTGGGGAGCTAAAGTGAGGTCAGGAAACGTCCAAAGGGTCAAATTGCCTTCATCGTCAGTCAAATGCCATCCGGCGAGGTTAAGAGGAGCGTCAGAGGCATTGAGAATCTCAATCCAGTCTGCCGAGTCTCCATCTTCGTCAATCAGCCCTTCATCATTCTTTGCGACAAATTCAGAGATCACCGCTCCACCGAAGAAAAAATCTTCGCCAGGTAATGTCTGACTCAAGCAAAGGAAGGTCAGGAGGACAGAGAATTTTGGACTGATCCAGGAGGGGAGCTTCATAAATTTTAAAAAAGTGGTAACTGTAAGCTAAAGGTGGCCGCTGCCGAAAGCAAGGCCCCGAAGAGAAAAATATCCGCTTCGGGACCAGTTGATTCAGTGGGATTTTATCGCCTACGCCGAGCGGCTAGAGCTAAGCCTGCTAAGCCGAGCAAAAGAGATGAGGATGGTTCAGGAACTGCCGTAACAGTCCCGTCGACAATCAGCCCAGCATCGGTAGCGACATCACTCCCGACAAGATCGAACCAGCGATTGCCGCCATTTGCATCAATGGCCGCCGCGTAAACACGGAACTCCGTCGCAGAAGTCAAGGTGCCAAGCGCTGAAGTATCGAAGGTGAGTCTCGCGGACGTGACTGAAGTAGAGGCAGAAGCGAGGTCTGTCGCAAAACCATCTGCGCTTGTGCGGATAGTCACAAGGTATCCACTTCCCGCCTCTGCTTGCCCGTAAGAGGCATAATCGTAAGTGATCGTATCAACGCTCAGGAGCATTCCAGCATCCGGAGTTAAGGTGAAGCTGGTGAATTGGGCTGGGAGACTCGTAAACCCTCCCATTCCATCAACGGCAGCCCCATCCGCAGCCCGGCCAGGAAAAACCGCTCCGGTGTTGCCGAAAGCATTAGCGAAGCCCTCGCGGTTCAAAACTGAAGCGGCCACACCAGCGATTGTCTCATCAGCCAATGGTTGGTCGGCCCCGTTATCATAGTCAACTCCCCGCGGCAAAGCGGTGGAAACTGGAGTCCAGCGAGCGATCGTCGCCGCCTGACCCCATGAAATTGAAGCGAACAGCAAGC
>CALDZJ010000039.1 GCA_937944055.1 uncultured Verrucomicrobiales bacterium
TCACATGGTAGCAGCAAGAACGGTCCTCAAAGACAAAACGCCGCCTCTTTCCTTGTCCAAAATTCGGCGCCTTCAAAGCAATTCCGCCCAACATCTTCCCCGTCAAACAATCCAGCTTCTCCAAATCTGACATCTCCGCTACCTGTTCATTCTTCATAACTTCAGCCCCCTCCATGCCCCAAAAACCCCCGCTCGTCAAGACTGGTTGCCTGTCACCTAATTTGTATGTCACCTAATTTTGTCACCTAACTTTCTCGATCCAGTAAATGATACCTCATTTATCTCATAGCACAGGATCACTAAGTTTCTCAAACCGCATTCATGGATTGAATTAGTGAATCAGTTTGAGGAATTTTTTCTCAGCTTTGTCAGCAACTACGGCAAAGACTTGGTCCCCCGCCGAAAGCTCCGCATCTGCTCCGGGCACGATGGCTTGAATTCCTTTCAGCAAACCTACGATGACGCAACCTTCAGGCCAGACAAGCTCACCAACCGTTTTTCCTTCAGCCTTAGACCCTTTAGCGACATGAGTTTGAAGCACAATACCATCTCCTAATTTTCGAACCACATGGAAACGCTGAGTCGTGACATATCTGGAAATTTCCTTCCTTGAGGCTTCGCGCGGGCTGACCGCCGCAACAACCCCGAAGTGGCGACCTGAGGTACTGATAGCCTTCGCATAATCGGCACGGTGAATCAAGGTGAGGCAGTTTTTTGTGCCTAAATTATGCGCCTGTAAGCAGGTCATGACGTTGTCCTCATCACTCCGACTCGCAGCGACGAAGAAGTCAGCCTCACCCACCTGTTCATCTTCTAACTCAGAAACCGAAGTCGCATCGGCATTGATCACAGTGGTATTGGAGAGGCGATCAGTAAGCTCTCTTGCCAGATCTGGATCCCGCTCGAAGATCCGAACTCGGCAATTCCAACTTTCTAACATCTGCGCAAGGGAAAATCCATATTCCCCTCCCCCGAAGATGACAACCCGTGGCCCCTCTTTTAAGAGAGCCTCCTTCTGTAAGCGACCCACTAAATTACGCAGCTTCCGCGGTGCCCCAAAGACGGTCACGATGTCTCCTCCTTCTAGAATTGAATCCGCATGGGCGACCTCATGTTGACCATCTCGACTAATCAAAGCGATACGGGTATTTACCGGAAATTTAATCGTTTTCAGCGGCTGCCCGATCTCATCACTCTGCGGGCTCACTCGCACTTGCTGAAGCTCGATACGCCCACGCGCAATTTCCTCCACCACAAGCGAATCTGGATTACGAATAAATTTTGCCAACTCAATCGCGGCGAGACGCTCGGAGCTAAAAATATGATCGATCCCGAAATGCCCCCGAAAATCAAAAAGCCATTCCTCTCGCTGCAAGCCCGGATGCACGCGGCTAATCACTCGCTCCACTCCCATCGATTTCACCATCGAGGCGCTCATCAAATTCACTGAGTTCTCACTCGTCAGTGAAAGGAACAACTCGCACTCCCCAATGTTCGCCTCGGCCAGCGCATTTACGCTAGAGCCATCGCCCACCACGACCTTCCCTTCGATCTCGTTCTGCAACTCGGCTGCGGCCGTAGCGTCATTTTCAATCACCGAGATCACGTGATCTTGGCGCGAAAGCTCGATCGCCAAATGACGTCCGATCTCCCCAGCTCCAACAATGATGATATTCATAGTAAACTACTGAGCTCGATGATCCTCGTAGGCTTCGATGATCCGCCCTACGACAGGATGCCGGACAACGTCGCTCGTGTCGAAATGATTAAAAGCCACCCCTCTCACGCCAGTCAGGGCCCGTTCCGCTTCCAGCAAGCCGGACATCCCATGTTCTTTGAGATCTATCTGAGAAGCATCCCCCGTGATGACACAGCGTGACCCTTCACCAAGACGAGTCAGTGCCATAAACATCTGCTCACGCGTAGTATTCTGCGCCTCATCAAGAATCACAAAAGACCGCGAAAGCGTCCGCCCACGCATATAGGCCAGCGGAGCGATCTCGATCGTGCCATCCTCCAAGCGCTTCGCTCCTTCCTCAAAACCCAACATATCGTCGATGGCATCATAAAGTGGACGTAAATACGGCGCGACCTTGTCCCGCATGTCACCGGGTAAAAAACCCAGAGCCTCACCCGCCTCCACCGCCGGACGGGTCAAGACCACCCTGCTGATGAGTTTCTTTTTCAAAAGGTCCAAGGCCATCGCCACCGCCAAATAAGTCTTACCCGTTCCAGCGGGTCCGAGACCAAATACGACATCGTTCCCCAACATCGCGTTAAGATACTCTAATTGATGTGGACTCCGCGCCACCACTGCCTTGCGCCCGCGCGCCCCGACCAACTGCACCTTCCCCAGTGCAGTCACCCCATCAGCTCCGCTCATTGCCAGATCGACGGCCGTCCGAAATTCCCGCCCCGTAATCTCACCCCCATTTCGGCGAGCCTCTTCGAGATCAGAAAAAACCTTCTGCACGAAAGCGCAGCCCTCCGCTAACCCCGTCGCCGTAAGCCACCCATCTCGAGTCACGATGCGGACTTTCGCCTTTCCCTCTAAATAGCGCAACTCCTTCTCATCATGACCAAAAAGAGCCTGCAAAAACCGAGCACTTTCATACTCGAGCTTGATTTGCTGTTCATCTGACACGCGCTCGGTCTAAGCCCTCACTCCCCCCGCTGCAATTCACAAATCCAGCTCAATTCACCTCCAACTTCCGACCAGTGTAAAACCACCAGCAACCGACTCGATAAAATACCCACGCAAGGAAGACAGGAAGGAGGTAAACAAGAGTCCCTGTAGATGGCGATTGCTCATAGCTCTTCCCAAAATCTCGGCTACATCACCCATACCCATCCACGCGACGAAGGCCAAAGTCCCCAGCAAGCCCCTCCCCACGAACTCGCTCGCCCTCCTATGCTCCCCTGTAAGGTGCTTTAAACTAAACCGCATCGCCAACAAATACACAGGCACCATTGCAAATGCCGAAAAGAAGATCACAAAGCTCATCTGAGATCCACTCGAAGGAAATAAGCGGCTGAAAAGAGAGTCAATCACCGAAGAAAGAACAAAAACACCCACAATACAGAGCCCGCCCACCGCTCCACCTAAAAACTGAACGCTCATTTCACGCCAAAGCCGAACCCCCGATCGAATCAGGATCACTCCGGGAATCGACATCACGAAGGATAAGGAAATCATCAACAAGTTCCCAAAATGATCTCCTTTTTCCCATGTAAACACGATCGGGAACACCATCACCACAATCCAAAACAGCCCCACCAGCACCGCCGCAGCGCTGATTACCTTCCTCAGAGTGTTCGGATTTAACGCCACCTTCACCAAACTCACCTTTTCTTCCGAAGCTGCAAACCCCAAATCTCCCAAAAATTAATCGAAACTTCATCCTTGCCAAAGCCGCAGGTCCTTTTTAGCTTCCGCGCCCTCAACCCAATCTCTGATTATGTCCAAGCACAACTCTCTCAAACGCAAAGGTGGCGCAACTGGTAAACGCTCCGTGATGAAGCGCTTCGAACGCGTCAAGCTCATGAAGGAGCGTGGCGAATGGAAAGAAGGCCAAAGCGCCATCGGTCTCCCCAAGACCAAGGCCGAGGGCTAGCCGTCCTTCCTTCCGAACTTTCTGGAAGACTTACTTTTCCCGGCGGGGCCATTTCCTTGGCTCCGTCTTTTTTTTGTCATGAATTCACCAGCTCCCGAAGGCATCCGCCTCAATAAATTCCTCGCTTCTGCGGGCGTGGGCTCCCGCCGGGGCTGCGATAAACTCGTCTTCGATGGCGAAGTCATCGTCAATGGCGAGGTCTGCCTCAATCCCGGCTACCGAGTTCAGCCAGGGGATTTCATCAAAGCCAGCGGCAGACGCATCGAGCCTCTTGAAACGCAGTCCATCGTGATGCACAAGCCCGCCGGCCTCGTCTGCACGCGTCATGACGAAAATAACCGCGCCACCATTTACGAACTCCTCCCCCCGCGCCTTCACCATCTCGCCCACGTAGGCCGCCTTGACCTTGAGTCCGAGGGCCTCCTCATCCTCAGCAATGATGGCGAGCTTTCTCAAGCCCTCACTCATCCGAGTCACAGCATTAAAAAGATCTACCAAGTCACCACCGAGAACGCCTTTGAGAACTCCATTCTCAGCCAACTCGAGAAAGGAGTTTTTACCGAAGTCGGCAAGGCTCGCGCCGTTTCCGTGAAGCGGCTCTCCTCCCGCCGCATGGAAATGGTCCTCAACACCGGCCTCAAGCGACAAATCCGCTACATGATTCAAGCCGTCGGCCACCGCGTGAAACGACTCGTCCGCGTCCGCATCGGCGAGCTCACGCTCGATAATCTCAAGCCCGGAAAATTCCGCTTCCTCGACCAATCAGAACGCGATGCCCTCATGGCCCTCTCAGAAAAAAAATCCCCCCGCAAGCGCTAAACCAGCCCATTATGCCTCATTCGAGAATTGTCTGCGCTAAAACCAACTTGTTAGAATCCACACATCAGAGATGAGCCAGAACAAAAAGCATATTTCAAAAAGCACCAATAGTGAGGAGCGGATCTTTAAGCCCTCAAAGGAGTTCTCTAAAAATGCCCGCATCAAGAGCATGGCGCAATACAAGCGCATGTATCAGGAATCGATCGATAAACCCGGCGTCTTTTGGGCCAAAGAAGCAAAGGAGCTTGCTTGGCAAAAGAAATGGACCAAAGCACTCGATTGGAAGGCCCCCTACGCCAAATGGTTTGTCGGCGGTAAGCTTAATGTTTGCGAAAGCTGCGTAGACCAGCACCTCACCAATGGTCGCGCTAACAAAGCCGCCATCATCTGGGAAGGCGAACCCGGCGAAAACCGCACTCTGACTTATCGCCAACTCCACCGCGAAGTCTGTAATTTTGCCAACGTCCTCATCGCTAAGGGCATCAGGCCCAAGGACCGTGTCATGATTTACATGCCAATGACACCGGAAGCTATCATTGCGATGCTCGCGTGCGCCCGAATCGGCGCAGTGCACTCCGTGATCTTTGGAGGATTCTCCGCCGAATCCATCGTGGACCGCCTTGAGGATTGCCAAGCCAAAGCGATCATCACCAGTGATGGCGGATACCGTCGTGGCGGAATCGTCCCGCTAAAAAAGAACGTCGATGACGCGCTCAAGAAATACAAAGCGGTCGAAACCGTCATCGTCCATCAGCGCATTGGCAAAGAAGGCGCTCCCGTAAAAATGAAACGGGGCCGCGATGTTTGGTGGCATGAAGAAGCAGCGCAAGCTTCCTCCAAGCACGAAGCCAAGGCCTTCGACAGCGAGCACCCTCTCTTTATTCTCTACACCTCCGGCTCAACCGGAAAGCCCAAGGGCATCCTCCACACCGCGGGCGGATACCTCACCGGCACCTACGCGACCTGCAAATACATCTTCGACATGCAAGATGACGACGTCTACTGGTGCACTGCCGACGTTGGCTGGATCACCGGACACTCCTACATCACCTACGGCCCCCTCGCGAATGGAGTCACTCAAGTCATGTATGAAGGCGCTCCCAACTTCCCAGACTTCGGGCGCTTCTGGGACATTGTCGAAAAATACAGCGTCACCATTTTCTACACCGCGCCCACCGCCATCCGTGCCTTCATTAAAGCTGGCGATCACTTCCCAGAATCACGCGATCTCTCCTCCCTCCGCCTCCTTGGCACGGTCGGTGAACCGATCAATCCTGAGGCCTGGATGTGGTATCATTCCAAAATTGGCGGCAAGCGATGCCCCATCGTCGATACCTGGTGGCAGACCGAAACCGGCGCAATCATGATCTCCCCTCTTCCCGGCTGCACTCCGACCACTCCCGGAACCGCCACTCTCCCCTTCTTCGGAGTCGATGCCGCCATCCTCGATGAAACCGGACAAGAAGTCGCCGCGAATGAAGGCGGAAAACTCGTGATTCGTAAACCTTGGCCCTCTATGCTGAGAACGATCTATGGTGACAAAAAGCGCTACCGTGACACCTACTGGAACGATTATGCCGGAATCTACACTGCGGGGGACGGCGCTCGCCGCGACAAGAAAGGAAACTTTTGGATCACAGGCCGCCTTGATGATGTCCTCAACGTCTCCGGACACCGCCTCGGCACGGCCGAAGTGGAAAGCGCCCTCGTCGCGCACAAAGTCGTCGCTGAATCCGCCGTAGTCGGTCGCCCGCACGAGATTAAGGGGCAGGGAGTCGTCGCCTTCGTCACCGTCAAAGCCGGCGTGAAAACTTCAGACGCCATGGCACAAGAGCTGCGAAACCATGTCGGACAAGTCATCGGCGCCATTGCCAAACCAGATGAAATCTACTTTACTCCAGCCCTTCCTAAAACCCGTTCAGGAAAAATTATGCGCCGCCTTTTGAAAGAGCTTGTTTCCAGTGGTAAGGTATCAGGGAACATCACCACTCTTGAAGATCATAAAGTCATCTTAGACCTCCAAGCTCAGTTAAAAAAATAAGCTCTCAATGACTCGCACTCGCTACGCCCTTGCCGTTGTCCTCCAGTCTTTTGGAGTTCAGCGAAAGACGAAACGTCTAACAGACGCCGCCTTTGAACTTCAGCTTATGCAAGATGGGGAGGAGATCTTAGGATCTTCTTGCTGGCCACAAATCGAGGACATTGAGGAGCTATCGATGGAATATTGGAATCTTCGCCGGATGGATCGCGAGGAAAAAGAACTCATCGCCAAATTAGAAAAAGCC
The DNA here is from genome assembly GCA_937944055.1 of uncultured Verrucomicrobiales bacterium. Taxonomy (GTDB): domain Bacteria; phylum Verrucomicrobiota; class Verrucomicrobiia; order Verrucomicrobiales; family Akkermansiaceae; genus SW10. The sequence goes on from CALDZJ010000039.1 coordinate 6,719, forward strand.
AACGAAACCCTTCGTAAAGCACAATCCGAAAGGGCCGAACTCGTAGATCGCTCAAAAGACATCGGGCAAGAACTCTTCGAACTCCGCGAATCTTTCTTCGATGAAATCGACGATCTCGGCGATGAGCGAGAAGAAATCATGACTCGAGCAGCCCGAATCAAGCGCAAGCATGGCGCCATGAAAATGAAGCTTGAGGTCCTCAAAGACGAAGAAGATCCTGACGAAGAAAAACTCGCTCAATGCCGAGAAAACCTTCTCAGCTTGAAGGAAAAATTCGAAGAATCACGGAGCGAAATTTCCGCCATCGAGGAGAAAATCGAAACTCAAGAAATCAAGCTCGCCTCCCTCCAAGAAAAAATCGATTCTAAGCTAGAGGGCTCCAAAGGAGAATCCACCGAATCATTCTCAATGATCAGCAAAGCCAACCGTGACATCACGACCTACCGGGCTGAATTGGGACTCCTTAATGATAAACAGGCTAAAACTTTCCGTGAAGTTGGCCGGTTTCTCAACCTCAACGCGAAGCGTGAAGACTGCCGCAAAGCCAC